>DASTEX010000249.1:0-7255 GCA_035709185.1 Gemmatimonadales bacterium | reverse complement strand
GTCATTGACGGCATGGTGGTGGGTGGCGGCGCCGGCACTGGCCTCTCCGCCGGCCGCGACGGGCTCAACTTCCTCAATCCCAATGACATCGAAACCATAACCGTGCTGCGCGACGCCTCCGCGGCCGCGATCTACGGGGCGAACGCCGCCAACGGGGTCGTGCTGATTACCACCCGGGGCCGCTCGAGCCTGCGGGGGCAGACCGGCGCGAGGTGGGAGTACACCGGGAGCTTCAGTACGTCGTCGGTGGACAAGCTTCCGTCGATGCTGACGGCCGACCAGTTCCGGACCGCCGTGGAGACGTACGCGCCCTCGAAGCTGAGCCAGTTGAGGGATGAGAACACCGACTGGTGGGATTACGTGACCCAGTCGGGATCCGGGCAGGAGCACAATCTCTCGGTGTCCAACGCGGACGCGAACACGTTCTACCGGTTCTCGCTCGGTTACCTCAACCAGGACGGCATCATCAGGGGCACCAACGTGGAACGGGTCACGCTGGCCCTCAACTACCGGCAGAATTTCTTCTCCGACCGCCTCGGCATCCGGGTCAACGCGAAGGGCTCCCGCTCCGACGATGGGTTCACACCGGGCGGCGTTCTCTCGAACGCCGCGCAGATGGGGCCCACCCAGCCGGTTTACGATCCGGAGACCGTGACCGGCTATTACGATTGGCCCGGCGGGCTGAATTCGGCAGACAACCCGGTGGCCCTGGTGGACCTGGCCAGGGACCAGGGCCTGACCTACCGGAGCGTCTCCAACCTGCAGGCCGAGTATCGGCTCCCCTGGATCGAGGGACTCAAGGCAAACGTCAACCTCGGCTACGACATCGCGAACGTCACGCGGGAGAACTACTACCCGAGCACCCTGCACCGGCAGGTGGTGTCGACTGAGGGAAGCGACTACCGATCCACCCCGACCGAGTCGGGGCTCCTGCTGGACACCTATCTGAACTACGTGCGTCCCCTGGGACCCGGCGCCTTCGACATCACCGCCGGCTACTCCTTTGGCAAGATGTACGGCGAGTACCCGTGGTACTCCGCCACGGGCCTCTCCAGCGACTTCCTGGAGGGCAACGGTGTCACCCCGGCGGAGAACACCACCAACGGGATGGATGTCCAGGAAAGCAAGCTGATCTCGTTCTTCGGGCGCGTGAATTACAACATCAACGACAAGTACCTGTTCGGGGCCAGTCTCCGCCGCGACGGCTCATCCCGGTTCGGTCCCGACAACGCCTGGGGCACCTTCCCCTCGGTGTCGGTCGGGTGGCGGCTCTCGGAGGAAGGATTCCTGAAGGACGGATTATTCTCCGACCTCAAGCTGCGCGTCTCCTGGGCCGAGACCGGCAACCAGAATTTCGGGAACTACCTGCAGTACTCGACCTACCTGTTCAGCACCACGAAGGCCCAGGTCCAGTTCGGCGACCAGTTCATTCCCACGATTCGCCCGAGCGCGGTGGATCCCAACATCAAGTGGGAAGGTACCACGGCCTACAACGTTGGCCTCGACTTCGGCTTCTCGAACCAGCGGTTCACCGGCTCCCTCGACTGGTACACGAAGGACACCGATGACATGATCTTCCAGGTGCCCACCGCGGCCGGAACCAACTTCTCGAACTACGTCACCACGAATATCGGGAGCATGCGGAACCGCGGCATCGAGCTGCTGCTCAACGCCCAGATGACGCAAGGAACGCCTGACAAGTTGGGTTGGTCCTTCGGTCTGAACGCCAGCCACAACCAGAACAAGCTGCTCAGCATCAACCCGGCCGCGGCCAACGCCGTGGCCCAGCAGATCACCGAGGTCGGGGGTATCGCGGGCGGCGTGGGCAGCTACATCCAGGTGCTCCGGCCCGGCTATCCGATCCGGTCCTTCTTCGTCTACCAGCACAAACTGGAGAACGGCCTCCCGGTGTACCGGGACACCGATGGGGACAATGTCATCACCGACAAAGACCTCTATGTGGACCTGAACGGAGACGGCAACGTCAACGTCGACGACCGGCGGCCCTACCAGAGCCCGGATCCGGATTGGATGCTGGGATTCAGCAACTACCTGAGCTACAAGCGCTTCACCCTCGATTTCACGCTGCGCGCGTGGCTCGGCAACTACGTGTACAACAACGTGGCTTCCAACCTCGGGACCTACTCGGAGCTCAACGAAGGCTCCCCCTTCAACCTGCACTCCTCAGTCCTGGAGACAGGCTTCGAGCAGCAGCAGCTCCTTTCCGACTACTACGTGGAGGACGGGTCATTCCTCCGGATGGACAACATCCAGCTCGGGTACCGGTTCGACTGGAGCGGCCGGCCACTCCGGCTCTTCCTTGCCATGCAGAACGCCTTCACCATCACCGGGTACAGCGGGGTTGACCCGACGGCGGGCATCGGTGGCATCGACAACAACCTCTATCCACGTTCGCGCACGGTCACGGGTGGACTCACCCTGCAGTTCTGACCGTCCGCCCCGGATCACCATACCGGAAGGAACCGAGACATGAGCATCCGAATCTGCAAGGCGAACGTGATTGTCGCCGCGTGCCTGTTGGGGGCCGCCGCCTGCACCGATACCCTGGTGGAGCCGAAGAGCACCGTCACGGAAGCCAACATCTTCACCGACCCGTCCTCGTACCTGAAGTTCGTGGCGAAGCTCTACGCGGGCCTCGCGGTGACCGGACAACAGGGTCCGCACGGGAACGCCGACATCGTCTCCAACGATGAGGGGTTCATGAGCTATACCCGGCTGCTCTGGAACCTGAACGAGCTGCCGACCGATGAGGCCGCGCTTGCCTGGGGCGATCTGGCCATCCAGGAGCTGAACCAGGACATCTGGGCAACGACCAACAGCTTCATCCAGGCGATGTATTACCGGATCTACTACCAGGTGGTCCTGGCCAACGAGTTTCTGCGCCAGACGACGGATGAGAAGCTCGAGTCCCGGGGGCACACGTTGGCCAGCCTCCAGACCGAGGTCGCGTTCTATCGGGCCGAGGCCCGGTTCCTGCGCGCCCTCAGCTACTGGCACGCTATCGACTTCTTCGGGAACGTGCCCCTGGTAACTGAGGCCGACCCGGTCGGCGGGGCACCACCGGCGCAGGCCGCACGGGCGGATATCTACAATTACATCGTGCAGGAGCTGACCGAGATCATCCCGCTGCTGCCGCCGGCCGGCCCCAGCACGTACGGCCGCGCCAACCAGATCGCCGGTCATATGCTGCTCGCGAAGGTGTACCTGAACGCCGAGGTGTATACCGGCACTCCGGCGTGGGACCAGGCGCTGACCGAGATCAACGCGGTCATCGCCGGCCCCTTCACCCTCAACCCCCGCTGGCGGTACAACTTCCTGGCCGACAACCATACGTCGAACGAGATCATTTTTCCCGTGACGCAGGACGGCCAGAACACGCAGAACTGGGGCGGCACCACGTTCCTGGTCCACGCTGGATGCGGTGGCAGCATCGACCCCAACAGCCTTGGGGTAAACGGGTGCTGGGGGGGCTTCCGGATGAAGCCGCAGGCATACCGGAACTTCTTTCCCCCCTTCCAGGCCGCCGGCGATACTGCCCGGACCTCGTTCTTCTCCGGCACCACGGTCGAGATGGCGAACCTGCAAACCTTCACCGATGGAGTCGCGGCTCCGAAGTACTCCAATGTGACCTCGGCCGGGGTCGCCGGAGCCGACGGAAACCACCCCGACACCGACTACCCGATGTTCCGCCTGGCCGACGCGTACCTGATGTACGCCGAGGCGGTGCTGCGGGGCGGCGGCGGCAGCGCCGCACAGGCGTTGACCTACGTGAACCAGCTCCGGGGCCGGGTCTACGGCAATACGAATGGCGATATCACGGGGCCTGAGCTGACGCTCGATTTCATCCTGGCCGAGCGCAGCCGGGAACTGCTGTTTGAAGGCCAGCGGCGGATGGACCTGATCCGCTTCGGCAAGTTCACCGGCGACAGCTACCTCTGGGCGTGGAAGGGCGGTATCCAGGGCGGGACCAGCCTGGACGCGACCCGGGCTCTTTACCCGATTCCTGCTTCGGAGCTGGTGGCCAACCCGAACCTGCAGCAGAATCCGGGGTACTAGACGGTCTGACGGTTCCATGAACGGACGGAAAAGGCGGAAAGGGCGGAAGCGCTTTTCCGCCTTTTCCGCCGTTTCCGCCCTTACCGCCCTTGCGTGCGGCAACGAGCCGGCCGAGCCGCCACCGGGCAATCCGCCGCCCGAGCGCCCGTCGCTGGCGCAAACCTACCGCCCCAGCGGGCGCATGGCCGCCGGCGACGTCTCGGTTCACCTGTTCGAATGGAAGTGGACCGACATCGCCACCGAGTGCGAGAACGTACTCGGACCGGCCGGTGTCGCCGCGGTGCAGGTATCCCCTCCGCAGGAACACAGCTTGGAGCCACCCGACTATCCCTGGAGCCAGCGGTACCAGCCGGTGAGCTACAGCGTCGAACGGAGCCGCTCGGGGACCGACATCGAATTCGTGGACATGGTGGAGCGGTGCGGGGCGGCGGGAGTCGGGATCATCGTGGACGCGGTAGTCAACCACATGACCAACTTCCCGAGTCCCGGAGTGGGCAGCAACGGAACGGCGTACAGCAAGTACGAGTATCCCGGACTCTATACCGCGGCTGATTTCCACTCGCCCTGCCTGGTGAGCAACTACCAGGATGCCGCCAACGTACAGGACTGCGAGCTGCTCTCGCTGCCCGATCTCAACACCGGGCTGGCGTCGGTCCGACAGAAGATCGGCGCCTACCTGGTCTTTCTGGCCCGGATCGGAGTGGCCGGGTTTCGGATCGACGCGGCCAAGCATATCCAGCAGGTGGAGCTGGACGACATCGTGAGCCGGATGAACCGCCGGCTGGAGGCGGAGCGTTGGCCTTTGCCCTATCTGTTCCTCGAAGTAATCGGTGGAGCAGGGGAGGCACTGTCACCCCGCGACTCTTTCGGGGTGGGCTACAGTTCCGGCGGCGCGGCCGATATCACCGAGTTCACCTTCGTGGGGGTGGGCGACAAGGTCCGCGGCACCGGGGGGCAATTCCTCGCCCAGCTCAACCCGGACGGCCCGCCAGGAAGCCGCTTCTCCGAGGCGGCCTGGGGCCTCATGCCCTCCGACAAGGCCGTGGTCTTTCTCCAGAATCACGATACCCAGCACAGCTGCGGGCTGAGCTACCGCGACGGAGACGTCTTCCGGCTGGCCAACGTCTGGATGCTGGCCCAGCCCTACGGCTTTCCCTCCATTCTTTCGAGCTACGCCTTCACCTGCCCGGCCCAGAACTTCATGGGTCCGCCGTCAGACGCGGGCGGCAACACCAGTGAGGTGGTGTGCGCCTCCAGCCTGGAGAGCGCCCAGGTGGGCGACTGGGTCTGCGAGCACCGCGACCGGTATCTTCTGCGTATGGTCGCGTTCCGGCGGGTGGTAGCCGGGACGGCGATCACCCACTGGTGGGACAACGGGGCGAACGCCATCGCCTTCTCCCGGGGCGACCGGGGATTCGTGGCGCTCAACCGCGAGAGCGCGACGCTCGACGCGACGGTGATAACCGGTCTCGCGCCCGGTCTCTACTGCGACCGGCTGACCGGCGGGTTGGTGCAAGGGGCCTGCGCCGGGGTTGCGGTGGTGGTCCAAGCCGATGGCTCGGTCGATCTTTTACTTGCCTCCGGCACCGCAATCGCGATCGACGTCGAAACCGCCATTATCGATTGACAATTGACAATTGACGATTGCCAGTATTCGAGATTCCGGCATGCAATTGTCAGTCGTCAATTGTCAATCGGCAATACCATGAATGACGAGTGTCGAATGATGAGATCACTCCGTATCGTGGCCCTCAGCTGGATCCTGGCTGGTGGATGTGTCGCGGGACAGCCCGCGGCACCGGTTCCGACTGTCACCGCGCCGGACACCGCCTGGGTCGCGCGCAGCACCATCTACGAGGTCTTTGTCCAGGACTTCTCCCCCCGGGGCGACCTGCGCGGCGTGATCGAGGGACTCGACCGGATCCAGGCCGTCGGCGCCACGGTGGTCTGGCTCATGCCGGTCCAGCCGGTCAGCCTCGAGAAGCGGAAGGGGACGCTCGGCTCGCGGTACGCGATCAGCGATTACTACGCCATCGATCCGGCCTACGGCACCACGGAGGACTTCCGGGCGCTGGTGCAGGCCGTGCACGAGCGGGGCATGAAGCTGATTCTCGACTGGGTACCCGATCACACCGGCTGGGACCACGTCTGGATCCGGCAGCATCCCGACTACTTCCGGCGGAACGATCGGGGCGAGCTGATGGTGCCGCTCGATCCCCAGGGCAAAGCCACCGACTGGACCGATGTGGTCCAGCTCGATTACGGAAACGCCGCGCTGCGCCAGGCCATGATCGATGCCATGCGGCACTGGCTGGTCGAGTACGGCATCGACGGGTTCCGGGTGGACGTCGCCGGCTTCGTGCCCTACGCCTTCTGGCGGGAAGCGATTCCGGCGCTGCGTTCGGCTGTGCCGCGGCGGATCATGCTGTTGGCCGAGTGGGGCGACCTGGAGATGCACCGGGTAGGCTACGACCTCACGTATGCCTGGGACACCTACCATCGGCTCAAGGCCGTGTGGGACGGCGGGCCGGCCTCGAGCTTCGTAGAAGCCGAGCTGCGGGAACTGGCCGGCATGCCGCCCGCCGCAATGCGGCTCCGGTTCAGTACCAATCATGACGAGACCGCCTGGGATGCGCCCCCGGTCATCCGGTTCAAAGGGCCCGACGGTGCCCGGGCAGCATTCGTCGCCATGGCCCTGCTGCCCGGCCGGCCCCTGATCTACAACGGCCAGGAAGTGGAGAGCCCGCAGCGGTTGGGTCTGTTCGAGAAGGAAGCCATCTTGTGGAACCAGCCCCGGGCCGAGACCGCCCGGGCTTTCTATCGGCGGGTGATGGAGCTGGCCCGGACCGAGCCGGCACTGGTCAGCGGTAATCTTCGGCCCATCACTACCAGCGCCCCGGAAGACATCATTGCGTACCGGCGGGGCGATGTGGTCGTGCTGGTGAATCCGCGGCCCCGGCTCATCAGTATCACGCTTACCGGGTTCGATCCTGCGGGTACCCGCGAGCTGCTGTCAGGCACGACTCAGCCCGGTGGCCGGGTCATCCTGTCGCCCTATGCTGCCAAGGTGCTGAAATGAGTGCCGGGTGCCATGTGCCATGTGCCGCGTGCGGTTCTGAGTCCAGCGTGCTGGGGAAGAGTGGGCTCGCGCAGAACGAAGCACCTCAGCACCGCACGC
>DASTEX010000248.1:0-4820 GCA_035709185.1 Gemmatimonadales bacterium | reverse complement strand
AGAGGAACGGCGGCTCTTCTACGTGGCGATCACCCGGGCCAAGGACAAGCTGTACCTCAGCTGGGCCCGCTCCCGCCGGCGGGGCGGAGAGATTCGCCCCGGGATGCAGTCGCGTTTTCTCCGGGCCCTGCCGCCCGCGCTGATCGAGGAGCAGCACACCTCCTCGCTCTGGGCTCCGGGGCCGCAACAGTACGGCCAGTACGGCCAGCGAAGAGGCGGTTGGCAGAATCGCTGGCGGGAACAACCGCCCGCCGGCCCGCCCGCCCGCCGGCCCGCCGAAGAGGAAAGCCAGGCCGTCCCGCGCTTCGTCAAAGGCGAACGGGTCCGACACCGTCGCTTCGGGTCGGGGACGATCGAGGGCTTGATCGGGGCGGGGAAGGACCTGAAAGTCTCGGTCCGATTCGATGCCGCCGAGGTCGGGGTGAAGCAGCTGCTGGTGGCCTACGCCGGACTGGAACGGGAGTGGGAGGAAGGCGCATGAAGCTTGGCCGCGACGAGGTACTGCACGTAGCCCGCCTGGCGGAGCTGGCGGTGGATGAGGCGGAGCTGCCCAGGCTGGTGGAGCAGCTGGACGGGATCGTGGCCTATGTGGCCCAGCTCGACACCCTGCCGTCCGAGCCGGGTGCCGCCGCGTTCCATCCCGGTCCGTCGCAGGTGGCCTGGCGCGAGGACAAGGTGCAGCCGGTGCCGCTGGCGCATTCGCCGGAGCAGATGGCGCCGGAGTTCCGGGAAGGGTTCTTCGTGGTTCCCCGCCTGAGCGCCATGGAGGAAGCGTGAGCGCGCGGGCGGCCGCCGTGGAACTCGCCGGGAGGATGCGGGCCGCCGAGAGCCTCAACGCCACCCTGGCATGGTCCCCGGCTGCGCTCGAGGCCGAGGCTGCCCGGCTGGATGCGCTGCCCGACCGCGGCCCGCTGGGCGGGATGCCGATTGCGGTGAAGGACAACATCGTCACGCTCGACCACCCGACCACCTGCGGCTCCCGGATTCTCGAGGGTTATCGCTCGCCCTTCGAGTCCACCGCCACCGCCCGGCTCCGGAAGGCCGGTGGATTCATCGCCTGCAAGGCCAACATGGATGAGTTCGCCATGGGGTCGTCCACCGAGCATTCCGCATACGGCCGGGTGCTGCATCCGCTCGATCCCGAGCGGGTCCCGGGCGGATCCTCGGGCGGCTCGGCGGCGCTGGTGGCGGCCGGCGTGGTGCCGGCGGCGTTAGGCAGCGAGACCGGCGGATCGGTCCGGCAGCCGGCGGCCTTCTGCGGGGTGGTCGGGGTAAAGCCCTCCTACGGACGGGTGAGCCGCTATGGACTGGTGGCCTTCGGCTCCTCGCTGGACGTGATCTCGGTGTTCGGCCGCACCGTCTTCGATGCGGCCCGGGTGCTGGCGGCGATGTCGGGCCACGATCCGCTCGACGCCACCACGCCCGACCAGACGCCGATGGTCCTCTCCGATCCCCCGTCCGACTTCAAGGGCATCACCATCGGGTTGCCGCGGGAGTATTTCCCGGCCGATCTCGATCCGGCCATGCGGGCCGGCTGTGATCGCGCGATCGCCCGCATCCAGGACCTCGGCGCCACCGTACGCGAGGTCTCGCTGCCCCATTCGCCCTATGCCGTGGCCACGTACTACATCCTGGCGCCCGCCGAAGCCGCGGCCAACCTGGCTCGCTATGATGGCGTGCGCTACGGTCCCAGGCGGCCGGAGGGGCTTCCCGATCTCCGCACGCTCTATCGCACCATGCGCGGCCGGGGCTTCGGTAAGGAAGTGCGGCGGCGGATCCTGGTCGGGACCTACGTGCTGAGCGCGGGATACTACGAGGCGTACTACGGCAAGGCCCAGCGGATGCGGGCCCGGATCGCCGACGACTTCCGCCAGGTCTTCGATGCCGGCGTCGATCTGCTGTTCACCCCCACCACGCCGACGCCGGCCTTCAAGGCCGGGGAGAAGACCGAAGATCCGGTGTCGATGTACCTGGCCGACATCTTCGTGTGCCCGGTCAACCTGGCCGGTCTCCCCGCCATGAGCCTGCCGGTGGGCCGGAGCCGCGGGCTGCCGGTCGGCGGCCAGCTGATTGCGCCCTACTTCGCCGATGACCGGATGCTCGCCCTCGCGGCCACGCTGGAGCGGCAGCTCGACGCCGGGGCGGAGGTGGCATGACCTGGGAGACCGTTATCGGGCTCGAGGTGCACGTCCAGCTGGGCACCCGGTCGAAGATGTTCTGCGGCTGCGCCGCCACCTTCGGCGAAGAGCCCAATACCAACGTCTGCCCGGTCTGCCTGGGCCTGCCCGGCGCCCTGCCGGTGCCTAACGCCGAGGCCATCCGGCTGGGGGTGCGGGCGGCGCTGGCGCTGGAGTGCACCGTGCACCCGGTGAGCGTCTTTGCCCGCAAGAACTACTTCTATCCCGATCTGCCCAAGGGCTATCAGATCTCCCAGTTCGACCAGCCGCTGGCGACCGGGGGGCGGCTTCGGGTCGAGTCGGCCGAGCGCGGGGTAATCGAGGTGGGTATCACCCGGCTGCACCTGGAAGAAGACGCCGGGAAATCGCTTCACGATCGCTTCCCCGGGCTCACGGCGGTCGATCTCAACCGGGCCGGCGTGCCGCTGGCCGAGATCGTGAGCGAGCCGGATCTCCGCTCGGCGGCGGAAGCGCGGGCCTATCTCACATCGCTCAAGCAGATCCTGGTCTACGCCGGGGTGAGCGACTGCTCCATGGAAAAGGGCCACCTGCGAGTGGACGCCAACGTTTCGGTCCGCCGCGCCGGCGAGGCCCGGTTGGGCACCAAGACCGAGGTGAAGAACGTCAACAGCTTCGCCAACGTGGAGCGGGCTCTGACCTCGGAGCAAGACCGGCAGATTGCCCTGCTGGAGGCCGGGGGCACGGTGGAGCAGGTGACCATGCTGTTCAACGCCGCCACCGGCCAGGTCCGGCCGATGCGGTCGAAGGAAGAGAGCCACGACTACCGCTACTTCCCCGACCCGGATCTGCCTCCCCTGGTGGTTGAGGCCGCCTGGGTCGAACAGCAGCGGCAGTACCTCCCCGAGCTGCCCGACGCCAAAGTGGCTCGGCTGTCGATGGGCTATGGCCTCCCGGCGTATGATGCCCGCGTGCTCGCGGGCGACGTGGCCCTGGCCGACTACTTCGAGGCCGTAGTGAAGGAAGGGGCCGAGCCCAAGGCGGCCGCCAACTGGATCATGACCGAGGTCATGTCCCAGTGGAACGAGAGCGGCCGCTTTGCCGTCGCGGCCGGCACGCTGGCCGAGCTGGTGGGGCTGGTGAAGGACGGGACCGTGAGCCTCCAGGCGGCCAAGAAGGTCTTCGCGGAGCTGGCCTCCAACGGCGGTACCGGTGCCAAGGCCACCGCCGAGCGGCTGGGCCTGATCCAGGTCAAGGACGAATCGTCGCTGGAGCAGTGGGTGGACGAAGTCATCGCCGCCAATCCGAAGGAAGTGGAGCGCTATCGCGCCGGCGAAGGCAAGCTGCTCGGCTTCCTGGTGGGGCAGGTGATGAAGCGGAGCCAGGGGAAGGCCGATCCGAAGGGCGTGCAGCCGGTGCTGCTTCGCAAATTGGCGGTCTGACATTGTCGGTTGTCGATTGACAATTGACGATTACTATCTCGCCATCACCGGAGCGCTGATGAGCAATCGTCAATCGTCAATTGTCAATCGTCAATGCTGGTCAGTGGACCAGATCCGCGCCCAGTTCCCGGCCCTCGCCCGCCGCCACGGGGACTATCCGGTTGCCTACTTCGACGGTCCCGGCGGCACCCAGGTTCCCCAGGTCGTCGGGAAGGCGATGCTGGAGTACCTCTTCCACCACAACGCCAACACCCACTGGGCCTATCCGTCGAGCGCGGAGACCGACCAGATCATCCTCGATGCCCGGGCGGCGGTGGCCGATTTCCTCTTCTGCCGGCCGGAGCAGGTGGTCTTCGGGCAGAACATGACCACCCTCACGTACCACCTGGCACGCGGGCTGGGCCGGCGGTTCGACAAGGGAGACATCATCGTCATCACCGATCTGGACCATCACGCCAACCGGGCGCCGTGGGAGGCGCTGGTGGCCGAGCGGGATGTGGTGATCCGGTCGGTACCGTTCGACCAGCGGGGCGGGGAGCTGGACTGGAAGGCCCTGGATGCGGCGCTGGAAGGGCGGGTGCGGCTGGTCGCGATCGGCGCGGCGTCCAACGCGCTGGGCACCGTCACCGACGTGGCGGCGGTCTGCCGCCTGGCGCGGGAACGGGGCGCGCTTTCGTTTGTGGATGCGGTGCACTATGCCCCGCACGTGCTGGTGGACGTGAAGCAGATCGGCTGCGACTTTCTGGCCTGCTCGCCCTACAAGTTCTACGGGCCCCACCTGGGCGTGCTGTGGGGAAGAGGGGTGCTGCTGGAGGAGGTCCCCATCCCCAAGCTCGAGCCCGCGCCCGACAACGTCCCCGAGCGGCTGGAGACCGGGACCCTGAGTCACGAGGCCATTGCCGGCACCCATGCGGCCATCGATTTCCTGGCCGGCATCGCGCCGGGAAGGCCCTCGCGCCGGATGGCGTTGCAGGACGCGTTCGCCGAGCTGCATGACCGGTCGCGGGCGCAGCTGGCCCGGCTCTGGCTGGCGCTGCGCGAGATCCGGGGCGTGAAAGTCTACGGCCCTCCACCCGACCGGCCGCGTACATCTACCATCGCCTTCACGGTGGAAGGTCGAACGTCGGAAGACGTGGCTCGCGCGCTGGCCGAGCAGGGGCTGTTCCTGTCGCATGGCGACTTCTACGCCCTGACGGTGATTCAGCGTTTGAAAGTGGAAGGGCTGGTCCGCGCCGGCTGCGCC
>DASTEX010000247.1:0-3449 GCA_035709185.1 Gemmatimonadales bacterium | reverse complement strand
CGATCCAGAATCTGGCCTTTTCGTTGAGCCGGAACGCCAGCCCCACCGCCCCGGTGTACCCGAACTCGTTCTCGGTCTGTTCCAGATCCGCGTCCGCGTCCACGTCGGTGCGGAACTGCTGCCCCAGCATTCCGACGCCCGCCAGGACGTAGGGGTTCACCTTGGCGTCATCGGCCCCGAAGCTGTAGCCCAGCGCGCCCATGAACGCGATGATGTTGGTTTTTTCCTTGGCGTTGGGATTGATGAGATTTTCGTGCGAGTGGCTTCCGAAGAAGCCTTCCGCCTCGATAAACAGCCCTCGCGAGCCGATGTCCAGTCCGATCCCGCCTTGCAGGAGCCATCCGTTCTTCGCGACGTCGCCGAAGTCCCCGGTCGCGAATGATGGGCCTCCTCCGAAAAAGATGTTGGGCTGCGCCTCCGCCCGCGACGTGACCGCAGTCATAGCGAGCGCGCCGAGAACCATCGGAACCGCGAACCGTCTCATGGAGCCTCCAAGGGGGAAGGGTGCGGGAATCCGCCCCATAACTGTGGCGAGAGACTCATAGTCGGTCAAGACCCAGCCTTGACTTCCAGCCCTTTGCCGCGATGCTCCATGCCAGGAGGTAGCCCCGTGTTCCGTTCCCGGCTGTCGCTGGCGCTGCTGGTCGTAGCCCTGGTGGCGCTCTTTTTCCCGACCTTCACCACCCTGCTGACCGACTGGTGGTGGTTCCGGGAAATCGGCTACCAGGTGGTCTTCACCCGGGAGCTCACCACCCGGCTCCTGCTCTTCCTGGGGGTCGGAGGGCTCACCGCGCTGGTCCTCTGGGTCAATCTCCGGGTGGCTCAGCGGGGGGTGGTGCCCAACCCGACCGTCTTCCGGATCGGCGACTCGGCTCAGCGGGTGGACGTCACCTCCGGGCTGCGGCGGGCGTCCCTCCCCATCGCCCTGGTGGTGGGAACCCTGGCCGGGTTGGCGGGGACCGCGGGCTGGACCCTGGTGCTCCGGATGATTCACCGGACGCCGTTCGGGGTGACCGATCCGATCTTCGGGCGGGACGTGGGGTACTACATCTTCACCCTCCCGGGGGTGGCCGCCGTGCTGGGACTCCTTTCGGGACTCGCGGGTCTCACCCTGCTGCTCCTGGTTCCGCTGTATTACGTCCGGGGGGACATCGTGGTGCTTCCCCGCCAGCTCCGGATCGAACCCAGCGCCGGGCGGCACCTGGCCATCCTCATGGCGGTGATGTTCGCGCTCACCGCAGTCCGGTTGTGGTTCGTGGACGCCCCGAGCCTGCTGTATTCGACGACCGGTCCGCTGGTCGGGGCCAGCTACACCGACCTTCATGCCCGGCTGCCGGCGATCCGGATCACCGCGATCCTCGCACTGGCCGCCGCGGTCCTGGTGCTGGTGGGGGCGGGTCGCCGCCGCCTGGACCGCTACGGTCTCATTGCGGTGCTGGGATACCTGGGTGCGGTGGTCCTGGGCCGGGGCGCGTTTCCGCTTTTCATGCAGAAGTTCATCGTGGCGCCGACCGAGCTGACCAGGGAAACCCCCTACCTGCGGCACCACATCGCGGCCACCCGGCAGGCCTGGGGGCTGGACAGCGTGGAGACCCGGGAGCTGGACGGCGAAGCCGACCTCACCGTCGCCGACCTCCGGGCCAACACCGCCACCATCGAGAACGTGCGGCTCTGGGACCGGGAGCCGCTGCTCCAGACCTTCGGCCAGCTCCAGGAGATCCGGACCTACTACGACTTCATCTCGGTGGACGACGACCGGTACTGGATCGACGGGAAGTACCGCCAGGTTCTGCTCTCCCCCCGGGAGCTCAACGTCGCGTCGCTGCCGACCCGCACCTTCATCAACGAGCACCTGACCTTCACGCACGGGATGGGTATTACCCTCGCCCCGGTCAATCAGGTGACCACCGAGGGCCTCCCGGTGCTCTTCATCCAGGACCTGCCCCCCGCCTCCAGCGTGGCGCTGCCGATTCGCCGGCCCCAGATCTACTACGGCGAGCTCGCCAACGAGTACGTCTTCGTGAACACCCGGCAGCGGGAGTTCGACCATCCGTCGGGCGAGGCCAATGTGTACGCGGCCTACCAGGGAACCGGCGGAATTCCGGTCGGCGGCATGTTGCGCCGGACGCTGCTGGCGGCGCGGTTCCGCTCCTCCAAGATTCTGTTTTCCCAGGACATCACGGCGGAGAGCCGGGTGCTGTTTCACCGGGAAATCGGGGCCCGGGCGCGGAAGGCGCTCCCGTTTCTCGAGTTCGACCGGGACCCCTACATGGTGCTCAGTGCCGACGGCACCCTGCAGTGGATCCTCGACGCCTACACCACGACGTCGGGCTATCCCTATGCCCAGCGGCTGGGCGACAACACCAGCTACATGCGGAACAGCGTCAAGGTGGTGGTGGACGCCTACCAGGGCTCGGTGCGGGCGTATCTGAGCGCGCCGGACGATCCGCTGATCCGGACCTGGGCCCGGATTTTCCCGGGCATCTTCGTGCCGCTGGACAGCATGCCGGCCGACCTCCGGGCCCATCTCCGGTACCCGGACGATCTCTACCGGGCCCAGACCACCATGTACACCACGTACCACATGGTCGCGCCCGAGGACTTCTATCACCGCGAGGATCAGTGGCAGATTCCCATGGTGACCCGGGGCGACGGATCGGTGCCGTTCATGCGCCACATCATCATGCGGCTGCCGGAAGAAGCGAAGGCCGAATTCATCTACATGGTTCCCTTCACCCCGCGGGGCAAGGACAACCTGGCGGCGTGGATGGTGGCCCGGAACGACGGCGCGGAGTACGGGAAACTGCTGGTCTACCGGCTGTCGCGGCAGAGCCTGGTGTTCGGCCCCCAGCAGATCATCAACCGCATCAATCAGGACACCGATATCGCGCGCCAGGTTTCGCTGTGGGACCAGCGGGGCTCGCAGGTCATCCGGGGTGACCTCCTGGTCATCCCGATCGAGCAGTCGCTCCTGTATGTCCAGCCGCTCTATCTCCGGGCCGAGGGGGGGAAGATCCCCGAGCTCAAACGGGTCATCGTGGCCTATCAGAATCAGGTGGTCATGGGGGAGACGCTGGACGGCGCGCTGGCGGCGCTGTTCGGCGGCGGCGGCCCGGCGCCCCGGGAGCAGACGGTGGCTGCGACGGGGGCGGACACGGTGGCGGCAGGCTCGGCGGAGTTCAGGGCCCTGGCGGCGACGGCGCGAGGCCACTACCAGGCGGCCCTCACCGCCCAGCGGGAGGGAGACTGGGCCCGCTACGGCGAGGAAATCCGCAAGCTCGGGGAAGTGCTGGCCCGGATGGGCGATCGGCCCCGCTAGCGGGTTATGACCCCTGCGCCGCCAGCTCGGCGCCCACCAGGCGGGTCGCTACTTCGATCGCCCCGGCGATCTCCGCGTCGGAGAACCCCACCGCACGCAAATTCCAGCGGGCCGTGAATACGGCCAGGTC
>DASTEX010000246.1:0-2525 GCA_035709185.1 Gemmatimonadales bacterium | reverse complement strand
GTTGGATGGTCATGTTGATATGGTTCAGGGCGGTCACGGCCGTAGCCCCCTGCCCATACACCTTGGTTAACTGTTCCGTTTTGACAATGCTCATTTCATATCTCCAAATGGGGCAGCGAATGGCTGCCACTCCAATAAACGTAATCGGTAATCCGTATTCCGTAATTCAATTACGGCTCACGGATAACGGCTTACGGCTCACGGCTTACGGCTTACGGCTCACGGCTCACGGCTCACAGCTGGGTCCGCCGATGATCGGCGGCTTTCAGAATGGCCGGGGCGAGTTCTACAACCAGGAACTCTTCAACGGCCGCGCCATCTTCGTCCGGTTCATCTTCTCCGACATCAGGCCCGATTCGTTCCGGCTGGAGCAGGCCTTTTCCGATGACGGCGGCAAGACCTGGGAGCCCAACTGGATTTCAGAGTTCACCCGGGTCCGTGACTGAGCCTTCCACAAACCCGGGCTGCCGGTACTCCGGGTCGGGGTAGTGATAGAATCCCTGGCCGCTCGCTACTCCCACCTGGTTCCGCGCGATCATCTCGCTCAGGAACCGGGGAGGCTGATCGGTCGGGTCACCTGAGGCCTGGTGGTAGGCAGCCTCGATCTTCCAGACGGTGTTCATTCCGATCTCGTCCATCAGGCCGCAGGGGCCGAATGGCGTTCCGAACGCCAGCATCCACGCCCGGTCGATATCATGCGGCGTCGTATACCCCAGAGCGATCTGGCGCAGCACTTCCTGTTTGATCACCCGCCACAGCCGGTTGAACGAATAGCCCATCTGCTCCTTGCGGACCACGATTGGGATCATGCCGAGGGCGCGGGCCCAGGCCTGCGCAAACTCGATGGTAGCCGGGGCGGTATCCGGACCACCCATCAGCTCCGTCAGTCGCATGAACCTCGGATCGCTGAAGTTCAGGGCAAAGAACTGCTCCGGCCGGTCAAGCGACAGCGCCAGGTCGGAACAGAGCAGGGACGAGGTGTTGGTGCCGAGATACGCATCCGGCGCGAGCATGCGTTCGACTTCAGCCAGCACCCGGCGCTTGAGCTCCAGGTCTTCGGGCACATTCTCGAAGGCGAGCTGCACTCCGGCCACGGCGTGGGACAGCTCCGGGAGGGGCTCGAGATTCCGTTCCACCATCGCCTGCTCCTCCGGCGTGCCCCATTCCCGGGCCCGGTCAACCGAGACAGCCAGCATTTCGGCATCCACGTCGTACGCCCGGACTGTGATGCCCGCGCGGGCGGCAGCCCAGGCCACCTTGGTGCCCATCACGCCCATGCCCACGATCGCGATCGGCGCGGCCGGGTCGAACCTCCGTACGGTGGACCAGGTCATCATCGGAGCCTCGCAGCTGTAACCCAGCGCTACCGCTGGCCGTGTCAATTCGCGCAGGCGAGGGTAGGTTCCGTTGTTGCCTTCGCTTGGCCGGTTCGCGGCCCGGTGCGTTCCGGTGCGCCCCGCCGAAACGTCACCCAAAGTAGACGCGTGGGAGGCCGGTGCACCATGACGCAGCCGACACAGCCAACCGACCCCGGAACCGGCGGCCCCCCGGGCGAGCCGGCGCGGAAAGCACCACCGCCGATGGCCATGCCGCCCCGGCGGTCGTGGCTGGTCTTCCTGCTGATCCTGATCGTGAATTTCCTGCTGATGCGTTATCTCTTCCCGAGGGCGGAAGAGGCGAAGGTCCCCTACACCCTGTTCAAGCAGGAAATCACCCGGGGGAACGTCGAGAAGATCTACAGCCGGGGCGAGCGCATCACCGGCCGTTTCCGGGCCGCGGTGACCTATCCCACCGTGCGCGACACCGCCACCGGAGTCGAGCCGAAGGCCATCACCAACTTCGCCACCACGCTGCCCGCGTTCGTAGATCCCGGACTGGAAGAACTGCTGATCAGCCACGGGGTGGAGATCAGCGCCGAGCCGATCCAGCAGGGGAGCACCTGGCTCACGGTGCTGTCGTTTCTGCCCGGCATCCTCATCATTGCCCTCTACGTCTGGCTGTTCCGGCGGGCGCGGCAGGGGGGCTTCGGCGGCGGCCTGATGGGCATCGGCCGGAGCACTGCCCGGCGCTTCGACGTGGCGACGGACACGCGGGTGACGTTCAATGACGTGGCCGGGATCGACGAAGCGGAGAACGAGCTGGTCGAGATCGTCGACTTCCTCAAGGACCCGAAGAAGTACACCCGCCTGGGCGGCACCGCGCCGAAAGGCCTGCTGCTGATCGGCGCGCCGGGCACCGGAAAGACGCTGCTGGCGAAGGCGGTGGCGGGCGAGGCCGGCGTGCCCTTCTTCTCCATGAGCGGCTCGGAGTTCGTCGAGATGATCGTGGGCGTGGGTGCGGCGCGTGTGCGCGATCTGTTCAAGCAGGCGCGCGAGCACGCGCCGGCGATCATCTTCATCGACGAGCTCGACTCGATCGGACGCGCGCGCGGCATCACCGCGATCGGCGGCGCGGCGGAGCAGGAGCAGACCCTGAACCAGATCCTGACCGAGATGGACGGATTCTCGAGCCGCGAGGGGATCATC
>DASTEX010000245.1:0-11732 GCA_035709185.1 Gemmatimonadales bacterium | reverse complement strand
CGCGGGCCGGTCTCAACGCTCTGGGACCGTAAGATGGTCCCGCGCTCTACCCGGGCCGAGGGGACATGATGCCAGACGGCGCGGACCAGGCGGGCCGGCGCACCCGCGGTGTCGCTGACCATGCCGACCACGCCCGCTTCGGCCGCTTCGCCGGCGCAGAAGGTCCGGGCAAACGAAGCCGGTGACGGCACGGCGACTCTGATGGTGACGGGTTGCTGCGGTGACAAGACAATCTCCTGGGTCGAGTTGTCGCGCACCAGGCCCAGCAGCGGATGGGTGACCCGGAGCAGGCGCCGCCCCGGGCCCGCAACGCTCAGCCGGAACGTCCCGCGCTGATCGGTTCGCCCGGAATCGGGCTCACCATCGATGGTCACCAGCGCACCCGCCAGTCCTCTCTGGTGCAGTGAATCGTAGACTTCGCCCTCGACGATGAAGCGGCGCCCCTCGGTCTCCCGCGATGGCGGGGGACGTACGCTGGCGCGGCCGCCCTGCTCCACCCAACCCAGCAGCACATACCGTTCACTGCCGAGGGGAGCGTTGCGCCGCTCACCCGTGAGTGGCATGCGGATGAACCACTCGCTCACGATCCATGTCCCGGTTTCCAGCCGCTGAAACCGGATCTCGCCCCCCGAGTTTCCCAGGGCCAGCGGTCCTTCCAGGCTGGTGTACGAGTACTCGAGGTAGCGCAGCTCCCGGGACTCACGATCGATCCAGAGCGTCCCGCGGACATCCGGCCGGCGGGAATCGACCACCGGCTCAAAGGCCAGCCCGATCAGCCCCGCGGCGGGTCCATTCGGATTCACCCGGAAGCAATGGCGGTTCACGAATTCGTCGGCGAGGAGGAGGGCGGCGTCGGGTGCGGCGTAATGAATGCCGTCCTGCTGCTGGTAGACGAATCCCCGACGGGCCAGGTCACTCGCGGGCAGCGCCACGAAGGGCTGGCCCCGGGTGACCGCGCTGCCGGTGACCCGCTCCCGGATCACCTGGTCGAGCGAATCACGGTCCCGCTGGTATCTGACGGTATGAAGGATCTGGAGTCCCTGCTCCGCGGTGATGCGATTGGCGCTGAGCGCGGTCTCGATTTCCTGCCAGAGCGCGGCGGCGAGCGATCCCTCGCGGGGAGAGCGCTCACACCGGGTGGTCCCGGAGACCGTTATGGCGGGAAGCATTCGGACGGCACGAGGCATTTCGATCACCTGCTGAACCGTGCCGGTCTGGAGCACGAGCCGCACGGGCGGGGCCGGTTCATGGCCGATACGGCTGGCGAGCAGCTGGTACGCTCCCGGTCCCGGGGCCCGCAGTACCAGTCGGCCTGATTCGTTGGAGAGTCCCAACGCCTCGACCCGGCCATCCCGGCCATCCCGGACCAGCCGGACGACGACGCCCGGGAGCGCACGCCGGCTGACCTCCTCCACCACCCTCACCTCGATCGTCTGGGCCAGGGTTTCCGGAGCAGGCAGGGCCAGGATCGCCAGCGCGACTGCCCGGGCCTTCCTCCACATGTCAGTTAGTTTCTTGCCGTGTTCGAGTTCACGCTAGACGCCAGCGACGGGACCGCCCGGGCCGGGACCCTGGTCCTGCCGCACGGCGCGGTGCAGACCCCCGCCTTCATGCCGGTGGGCACCCACGGGGCGGTACGAGGTCTTCATCCGGCCGAGGTGGAACGGGCCGGCGCCCAGATCATCCTGGGCAATACCTATCACCTCCATCTCCGACCGGGAGAAGACGTGGTCCGCGCCATGGGCGGGCTGCACCGCTTCAGCACCTGGCCCCGCCCGATGCTGACCGACTCCGGCGGTTTCCAGGTCTTCTCGCTGCACGGGCTCCGGAAGGTGGCGGATGAGGGCGTGGAGTTCGTGAGCCACATCGACGGATCGGTCCGCACCATCACGCCCGAGTCGGCCATGGAGATCCAGTGGGCCCTCGGCGCGGACATCGCCATGGCGTTCGATCACGTGGTCCCGGGCGGGGCAACCCACGACTTGGCCGAAGAGGGCATGGAGCGAACCCTGCGGTGGCTCCAGCGATGCAGCCGGAGGCATGAGGAGCTTTGCTCGGTCGGAAAGGTCGGAAAGGTCGGAAGAGTCGGAAACCTGGCTTCCGACTTTTCCGTCCCTTCCGACCCTTCCGACCCTTTCGAGCAAACGCTCTGGCCCATCATCCAGGGCGGCACCCACGAGGACCTCCGGCTCCGCTCGCTCGACGGCACCCTGCGCCTGGGAAGCTGGACCGGGCTCGCGATCGGGGGACTCTCGGTGGGCGAACCCAAACCGGTAATGCACCGGATCCTGGAAGACCTGCTGCCGGCGATGCCGTCGGAGACGCCGCGTTATCTTATGGGCGTCGGGTTCCCGGAGGATCTGGTGCAGGGGATCGCCCGCGGCGTCGACCTGTTCGATTGCGTCGCGGCGACCCGGAACGGGCGTCATGGCAGCGCCTGGACCATGACCGGCCGGGTCAACGTCCGGAACGCCAGCAACCGGACGGCCGAGACACCGCTCGACCCTGACTGCGACTGTGAGACCTGCGCCCGCTTCTCGCTCGGCTACCTGCGGCACCTGTTCGTCGCCCAGGAAATTCTCGGCCTGCGGCTGGTCTCGATTCACAACGTGCGGTTCCTGTTGCGGGTCACGGAGCAGGCCCGGGCCGCGATCCTGACGGGTGACTTTGCGCGCTGGAGCCACGAGTGGCTCCGCCGCTACCATGAACGAGAGACGAGATGACCGGATCCTCCCTGCTGTCGCTCCTGCTGCTGGCCGCCCCCGAGGGCGGCTCGGCCGGGCTGTCGATCCTGCTGTTCCAGATCGCCGCCATCGGCCTGGTCTTCTACTTCCTGGTGATCCGGCCGCAGGGGCAGGCCCGGAAGCGACACGCCGAAATGCTCTCCCAGCTCAAGCGGGGCGACGAGGTGATGACGGCAGGAGGCATCATCGGCCGGGTCAAGGACCTCAAGGAAGACCGCATCACCATCGAATCCGGGACCTCCAGCGTGGTGGTGGAACGCAGCCGGATCGTGAAGGTGGGCGACGCCATGGCCCCGGGACAGTAGCATGACCCTGCGCGACCTTCACCTGTTAGGCTCACCGGCGCTCCGCACCCGGAGCACCGAGGTCGAGACGGTCGATGAAGCGATCCGGCGCCTGATCGACGATCTGTTCGAGACCATGGATGCGGCCAAGGGCGTGGGGCTCGCGGCCAACCAGGTGGGCATCACCACCCGGGTGGCGGTGGTGGAGGCGGACGGCCAGCGCCTGGCCCTGGTCAATCCGGTGCTCCGGTCGCCCGAGGGGAAGGCGAAATCCGAGGAAGGCTGCCTGTCCATCCCGGATGTCTACGCCGACGTCACCCGGCCGGAGCGGATCGTGCTCGAGGCGATCGACCGGGAAGGCCAGCCCTACGTGATTCAGGCCGAAGGACTGCTCGCGCGAGCGATTCAGCACGAGGTCGATCACCTCGACGGGATCCTGTTCATCGACCACCTGAGCCCGCTCAAGCGACAGATGCTGCTGGCCCGGTACAAGAAGGACCACAAGGGCGAAGCCATCATCAAGCCGCTGAAAGGCGCCGAAGCCGGGCGATAGCCGCATGCGCGTCGTGTTTTTCGGGACCCCGGCCTTCGCGGTCCCGTCGCTCCGTGCCCTGGTGGAGGAGGGCGCGGAGGTGGTCGGCGTCGTCACCCAGCCTGACCGGCCCCAGGGCCGTTCCCGCTCCGTGCTGGTCCCCCCGCCGGTCAAGGTCACCGCCCAGGATCTGGGGCTGCCGGTCCAGCAGCCCGAGCGCCCGCGGGGCGACCTGTTCGTCGCGTGGCTCCGCCGGCTCGCTCCCGACCTGGGGGTGGTGGTTGCCTACGGCCACATTCTCCGCCCGGAGATCCTCGCCCTTCCCACCCACGGCATGGTGAACGTTCACGCCTCGCTCCTGCCGAGGCATCGCGGCGCCGCGCCGATCCAGGCCGCCATCCTCGCCAACGACCCGGTCACCGGCGTGAGCATCATGCAGATGGACGCGGGCATGGACACCGGGCCGGTGGTGCATCAGCGCTCCCTGCCGATCACCGATTCGGATACCGCCGGCACGCTGACCGACCGGCTGGCCGACCTCGGCGCCCAGGCGCTGGTCGAGGCGCTGGTCATGTTGCAGCGCGGGGAGTGGCGCCCGGTTCGGCAGGATCAGGCCCACGCGACCCACGCGGCCAAGATCGACCACGACACGGCCCGGATCCGCTGGGAGGAAGGCCCCGAAGCTGCCGCCCGCCGGATCCGGGCCTTCGATCCGGTGCCCGGAGCGTGGACGGTCCTGAACGACCTGGAAGTGAAGTGCTTTGGACCGACCATCCTTCCTCATCCGGCCGAGCCGGGGCTGGTGGTGGGGACCGAGCCGGTGTTGATCATCGGAGCGGGCTCCGGCTCCGTGGCCATCGCCCAGGTGCAGCCGGCCGGCAAGCGGCGCATGCCCTCGACCGAGTGGAGCCGGGGTCGGGGCGCGCGCGCCGGCCAGCACTTCGCGTGAGGCCCCTGCCCCGGCTCTTCGCCTTCACGGATCACCGGGTTCGGGCCGGGCCGCACTGGGCGGCCCGGGCCGCCGCCATTGCGTCGCTCGGCCCGGCGGTGGCCCTGGTCGCGCGGGATCCCGAAGCGAGCGCCTCGGATCTCACCAGCTTCGCCATCAGGCTGCTGGCCCTGGCGCATCCGGTCGAAGCCGCAGTCATTGTCTCTTCCCGGCCCGATATCGCCGCGGCGGTCGGGGCCCAGGGGGTGCAGCTCCGGAATACCGATCTGGCACCGGCCGACGCCAGGACGGTTTTCTCCCACGGGTGGATCGGGCGCTCGGTGCATACCGCCGTCGAAGGAGCCGAAGCCGTCGAGGCGGGCGCCGATTACCTGGTCGCGGGCAGCATCTGGCCCAGCCCGAGCCACCCGGACCGCCCCGCGGCGGGCATCGGACTGATCGAAGCCCTGGTACCGTTAGGCAGGCCGGTGATCGGGATCGGCGGGGTCACCCCCCAGCGGGTCGAGACCCTGCGCGCGGCCGGAGCCTGGGGCGCCGCGGCGATCAGCGCGCTCTGGCAGGCGGCGCGGCCGGAGGAAGTGGCCGCCGCCATGCTCCAAGGACTTGGGACTTAGGACTTGGGACAAAGCCCGCCCCACCCCACCCCGCAAAACCAAGGACTTAGGACTTGGGACTTGGGACTAAGTCCCCTCCCCACCACCTCGGGCAGCGACCTCACCTGTGGTTTTTCGGGTGGGGTGGGGCGGGCTTCGTCCCAAGTCCTTTGGTTTAGATTTGTGGTATGGAGTTGACGATAGTCGTAAACGGCACCGAGCGCTCGCTGCCCGGTCCCGCTACCCTCGCCGATCTGCTGACCCGTCTGTCGCTCGATCCCCGCCAGGTAGTGGTGGAGCTCAATCGCGAGATCGTCCGCCGGCCCCGCCTGCCCGAGGTGTCGCTCAAGCCGGGTGACGTGGTAGAGCTGGTGCATTTTGTCGGAGGAGGCTGAGCATGGACACACCGTTCAGCATTGCGGGACACGCGTTTCGGTCCCGGCTCATGGTCGGAACCGGAAAATACCGCAGCAACGAAGACATGGTGGCCGCGCTGGAAGCTTCCGGCGCCGAGGTCGTGACGGTCGCGGTGCGGCGGGTCGACCTCGACCGGACCCGGGAAGCGGGAGTGCTGTACCACCTCGATCCCCGGAAATGGTTCCTGCTGGCCAACACGGCCGGCTGCTATTCGGCGGACGAGGCCATCCGGTACGCCCGACTGGCCCGCGAAGCCGGATTCAACGACTTCGTCAAGCTCGAAGTCATCGGCGACCAGGAGACGCTCCTGCCTGACGTGGCCGGACTGCTCGAGGCCACCACCACGCTGGCGAAGGAGGGGTTCACCGTCCTGGCCTACACCAACGACGATCTGATCACCGCGCTCAGGCTGGAAGACGCCGGCGCGGCCGCGGTGATGCCGCTCGCGTCCCCCATCGGCAGCGGCCTGGGACTGCTCAATCCCTTCAACATCCGCACCATCAAGCACCGCCTGTCGGTCCCGGTCATCGTCGATGCCGGCGTGGGCACCGCGTCCGACGCCTGCATCACCATGGAGCAAGGGGTGGACGGCATCCTGATGAACACCGCGCTGGCCGAAGCCCAGGATCCGGTGCGGATGGCCACGGCCATGCGGTATGCGGTGGAAGCCGGGCGCCTGGCATACCTGGCGGGGCGAATGCCCCGGCGGGAAGTCGCGGTTCCTTCGAGCCCCATGGCGGGGATGCTCGCCTGAGCACCGGCCTCGCGCCGCGGCGCGCGGCGTGGCGACTGCTGGAGCTGGTGGGCAGCGGCCGGCCCTTCGATCAGGCGCTCACCGAGACCCTGCGCCATCTCCCCGACGCCGACCGGCGGCTGGCGCACGAACTCGCGGCGGGCACGCTCCGGAATGCCGGGGTCCTCGACCTGGCGATCGCGCCCCACGTGAAGGGCGGCTGGGAGCGGGTTCCCAGCTCGATCCGCAATCTGCTGCGGCTGGGCGCCTATCAGCTGACCGGGCTCGACCGGGTTCCGCCGCACGCCGCGGTTTCCACTACCGTCTCGCTGGCGCGGGAAGTAAGCGGGGGAAAGACCGCGGCCTTCACCAACGCGGTGCTTCGTCGGGTAGCGGAAGACGCCCCTCGGGTTGTTCCGGGCCGGGCCACCCACCCGGGCTGGCTGGTCAGCCGCTGGACCGCCCGCTTCGGGCCGGAGGACACCGCCCGTTTGCTCCAGTGGAACGATACCAGGCCCCGGCTGGTGATTCAGCCGGCCCGCTGGGACCCGGACCGGATCCGCGCCGCGTGGCGAGAGGCCGGGGTCGAGTTCACCGAGGCGCCGTTCGGCGCCGGCCTGATCCCCGATTCGGTCACCCGTCCGCGACTGTTGCCCGGCTTCGAGGAAGGCGGATTCTTCGTGCAGGAAGTTTCCCAGGCGTTGGCGGTGCAGTACTTCCAGGTCCCGGCGGGAGCGGCGGTGTACGACGCCGCGGCCGCGCCCGGCGGGAAGACGCTGGCACTGGGGCGGACCGCGCGCCTCGTGGCCGCCGGTGACCTGCGCCGCGAGCGGGTGCGCCGGCTGCGGGAGAACCTGGCGCGGGCCGGAAGCGGCCGGGAACATCCCCTCGTGGCCGACGCCGCCCGGCCGCCGATCCGACCGGTGGATGCCGTCGTGCTCGACGCTCCCTGCACCGGCACCGGCGTACTGGCCCGGCACCCGGAGGGCCGCTGGCGGGTCACCCGCGAAGGTCTCGCCCGCCTAACGGAAGAAGCGGCCCATCTGCTGCGCGCTCTGGCCGAGGCCGTGCGGCCCGGCGGCCTGCTATGTTTCTCGAGTTGCTCCCTGGAACCCGAGGAGAACGAAGGCCAGATCGAGAACTTCCTTCGCGACGACCGGCGTTACCGCCGGGAGCCGTCGACGGCGGTTCCCCCCGAGCTGCTGACCCCGGAAGGCGATCTCGTGCTGCTTCCCCAGCGCCATCACACCGACGGAGCCTACGCGTGCAGGATGCGCCGAGTGGCGTAACGCAGGAGACGCCAGGAGACGAGCCCGGGGGAGAAACCCGGGCCGTCATCCGGTGGTTCAAGGACCGGTTCCGCACCATCGAGTCGCGGCGCCGGCTGAACGCCGTGCTGATTCTGATCGCGGCCGGCCTGACCGGCTGGCTGGTCTCGCTGCTGGCGTACCCCGCGCCCCTGGTGGAGCGTGAAAAACGTCTGGCACTGGTGATCGGTTTGTCGCTGGAGGAAGCCCAGCGGGAGCTGGAGGAACAGGGATTCCGGGTCAAGGTGCGCGGCGCGCGCGAAGCGGACCCGGCGCTCCCGGCCGGGCACGTTACCTGGCAGGAGCCGGCGGCCTACCTGGAGCTGCCCCAGGGCAGCGAGGTCGAATTGACCCTGAGCGCGGGCCCTGCCCCCACCACCGTCCCCGACGTGCATTACTTCGATCTGGAGGAGGCGCGCAAGGTGATTGCAGCGGCCGGCCTCACCGTCGGGGGCATCGACTCGGTGGCGGCGGATGTCGATCGCGGAGTCGTGGTGTCCACCCGCCCGCCCCAGGGGACCACCCGGGCGCCCGGCAGCCGGGTGGATGTGGTGGTGAGCCGCGGTCCCGCGGCGGTTCCGGTCCCCAACGTGGGCGGAATCTCCGAAGTCACCGCTCGCGAGCGGATCGACGCCGCCGGGCTCCGGGTGGGCCTGGTCCGCAATGAGGAACGCGACGACAGCCCTCCCGGTACGGTCCTCAGTCAGCGCCCCAGCCCGGGCTCGCTGCTCCCCAAGGGGGGCCGGGTCGACCTGGTAGTCAGCAACCCCAAAGCGCCATGAGCATCCGAATCGCACCCAGCGTGCTGAGCGCCGACCTGGCCTGTCTGCGGGAGCAGGTTGAAACGGTGATCCGGGGCGGGGCCGACTGGATTCACGTCGACGTCATGGATGGGCGATTCGTCCCCAACCTGACCTTCGGTGAGCCCCTGATCCGGGCCCTCAGGCGAATCACCGACCGGCCCCTGGACGTCCACCTGATGGTTCAGGAGCCCGAGCACTACATTTCCCGGTACGCGGCGGCCGGGGCGGCGGTGTTCACCATCCACCCCGAGGCCACCATTCACCTTCAGCGCCAGCTGGCCGCCATCCGCGAAGCGGGAATGAAGGCGGGACTGGCGCTGAATCCGGGCACTCCGGTGGGAGCGCTGGAAGAGGTAGTGGACGACCTGGACCTGGTCCTGGTGATGTCGGTCAATCCCGGGTTCGGGGGCCAGCAGTACCTGCCGGCGGCTCGCGACAAGATCCGTCGGGTTCGCGAGGTGCTGGATCGCCGGGGATCCCGGGCGGCGCTCGAAGTCGACGGTGGCATCACGGTCGATACGATCACCGAGGCCTGGCAGGCCGGAGCCGACACCTTCGTCGCCGGTACGGCCGTCTTCGGAGCCAGCGATCCCGCCGCGGCGGTACGCGCTCTGAAAAGCGCCTGCACAGTGAGGGTGTAGTCAATGGAGAGCAGCCTGGAACCGACCGGCATCACCCAAGGCACGCAGGTGCCGGCCCGCTCGAGCAGCGCCAGACAGTGGGGCTATGTGGCCGCCATCGTGGCCGGACTCGCGGTCGGTGCCGCGGTCCTCGTCAAGCTGGCCCCGGTGCCCGAAGGCGTCGAGGTGGGACGTCGGGCTCCCGATTTCCGCGCGCTCGATCTTCGCACCGGCGACTCGGTGTCCCTGCGGGAGCAGTACGCCGGCAAGGTCACCCTGGTGAACATCTGGGCCACCTGGTGCATTCCCTGCCGCAAGGAAATGCCGGCGATGCAGGAGCTGTACGACCAGCTCAAGGACCACGGCTTTGCCATCGCCGCCGTCAGCGTGGACGAAGGGAACATCGAGGACGTGAAGGCCTTCGTCCGGGAGCTCGGACTCAGCTTCGACATCCTGCACGACAAGTCGGGACGGATCGAGCAGATCTACCAGACTACCGGCGTCCCCGAGAGCTTCCTGATCGACGCCGAGGGGACCATCGTGCGCAAGCAGATCGGCGAGCATCCGTGGAGCTCACCCGCCAACCAGCGGATCGTCGCCAAGCTGCTCGGGATCGAGCTCCCGGCCGCCGCGGCGGCGGCACCGGCAGCACCTTCCGCCGACCAGGATGGCTGACGTCATCCTCGGCATCGAAACCTCCTGTGACGAAACGTCGGCGGCCGTGCTTCGAGTGGAGCACGGCCGCGCTGCGCTCGGGAGCCTGGTCATCCTGTCGCAGGACATCCACCGTATCTTCGGCGGAGTGGTCCCCGAGCTGGCGAGCCGGGCTCACCTGCGGACCATCGGCCCCGTGGTGGACCAGTCGCTGGCGGAGGCAGGAGTGACGCTTGACCGAGTCACGGGAATCGCCGCCACTGCCGGTCCGGGCCTGATCGGCCCGCTGCTGGTGGGCCTGACCTACGGCAAGACCCTGGCCTGGAAACGGAATCTCCCGCTGATCGGAGTGCATCACCTCGAAGGGCATCTCTTCGCGCCCACGCTGGAAGAGCCCGACCTGGCGCCCCCCTTCGTCGCGCTGCTGGTGAGTGGCGGACATACCATGCTGCTGGAGGTGAAATCCTGGGGCGAGTACCGGATGCTGGGGCAGACCCGGGACGACGCGGCAGGTGAGGCGTTTGACAAGGTGGCCGCGATGCTCGGCCTGGGGTACCCCGGCGGACCGGCGATCGAGCGGCTGGCCGCGGCGGGCAGCCCGGGTCGCTTCCGGTTCCCCCGGCCCATGCTCGAGGCGGAAGGCAGAGACCGGTTCAACTTTTCCTTCAGCGGACTCAAGACCGCGGTGCTCCGCGCCGTGCAGCTGAGCGATAGCGTGGAGCGGGACCGGGCCGATCTGGCGCGGGGATTCCAGGACGCCGCGCTCGAGGTGCTGGCCACCAAGACGGCCCGGGCAGCGGTGGAATGCGGCGTCCCGGCCGTCGTGTTAGGCGGCGGAGTGGCCTGCAACCTGGCTCTGGCGGATGCCGTCCGCCGGTCGGTGGGTCCGTCGGTCCGGGTGGCGGTTGCCAGCCCGCGTCTCAATGCGGATAATGCCGCCATGATCGCGGCGGCCGGCGCCTGGCGCCTGGCCAACGGGGAGCGCAGTCCGTGGGATCTGGAAGCCCGGGATAATCTGCCGTTTCCGGGGCTGCAGCCGTTAGCCGTTAGCCGTTCGCCGTTAGCCGAACTACCTTGAACGCCGACAGCTGACAGCTGACAGCTGACAGCGAGAAACCCATGACCACCGTCTATCCTCTCAAGTTCCAGATCGGTCCACTCGAGCTCACCGGCTTCGGCCTCATGATGATGGCCGCGTTCCTGATCGGGGGCTGGCTGGTGGCCCAGGAGCTGAAGCGGCGGAACCTGCGCGATGATTTTGCGGGCGACATCATCCTTGGCGCGGTGCTGGGCGGCATTGTCGGAGCCAAACTCTGGTACGTCGGGCTCCACGGGACCGAACACCTGCTCAGCCGCGGCGGACTGGTCTGGTATGGCGGCTTCGTGGGCGGCTGCATCGGGGTCATCGCGGCGAGCATGGTACGCGAGGTACCGATCCGCCTCACGGCCCACCTGGTGGCCCCGGCGCTGGCCGCCGCCTACGCGGTGGGGCGGATCGGGTGCTTCATGGTGGGCGACGATTACGGATTCCCTACCAACGTCCCGTGGGCCGTGAAATTCCCCCAGGGCCTGCCGCCGACCACGGCCGCCAGCCTGGCCGAATTCGGGTTCCCGGTTCCGGCCGGTACCTCACCCACCGAAGTCCTCGCGGTCCATCCCACCATGCTCTACGAGACCGCGATCATGACCCTGGCGTTCCTGCTGCTCTGGAAGTTGCGCCGCAAGGACTGGGGCACCGGCTGGCTGTTCGGCCTCTATCTTATCCTGGCCGGCGCCGAACGCTTCTTCGTCGAGTTCTATCGCGCCAAGGATGATCGATTCCTGGGTGGCTTTACCCTGGCCCAGGGTATGAGCGCCCTGGTGATCGTGGCGGGATTCGTCGTGTTCCTGCAGCTGAAAGACCTGCCCGAGGCGGTACCGGGAGCGTTTCTGACCGACCGACGACCCGACGGACGGACGGGCAGGAAAGCGGTACCCAGCAAGAAGTGACGCCGTTAGCGCTAGCCGCTAGCCGCTAGCCGCTAGCCGCTAGCCGCTGCACCCACCGGTAGTTGGCGCGGCCTGGTTACGGCTCACGGCTCACGGCTCACGGCTCA
>DASTEX010000244.1:0-3240 GCA_035709185.1 Gemmatimonadales bacterium | reverse complement strand
CGAAGCCGAAGCCCGGATGCTGGAGCAATTGCGGGAAGCCGAGACGAACCAGGCGCGCCGGCCGGACGCGGACACCTGGATCTGGGTCGGCCGGCGGACCGCCTACCTGGGCCGCTACACCGAGGCCATCGCCGTCTATTCCAGTGCGCTGGCGCGTTACCCCGAGGACCCCCGGCTGTACCGGCACCGGGGTCACCGGTATCTCACCACCCGACAGATTGACCGCGCCATCGCCGATTTCCACTACGCCGCCCGCCTGACACGGGGGAAGCCGGACGAAACCGAGCCCGACGGCCAGCCTAACGAGCGAAACATCCCGACCAGCACGCTCCAGTCCAACATCTGGTATCACCTGGGGCTGGCATACTACGTCAAGCACGACTTCCGGAACGCGCTGGAGGCGTGGCGCCAGTGCCTGGCGGTGTCGCGCAATCCCGACATGGAGGTCGCGAGCCGGTACTGGCTCTACATGACGCTGCGGCGGATGGGCCGGCCGGGGCCGGCCCGGGCAGTGCTCGAGCCGGTGACGCCATCGATGGACATCATCGAGAACCATTCGTACCACCGTCTGCTGCTGCTCTTCAAAGGCGAGCTGAGTCCCGATTCGCTCGTCGCCGGGGGCGCGGATCGCACGCTGGAGGATGCCACGACCGGTTACGGCCTGGGCAACTGGCACTATTTCAGCGGCCGGCGGGACGAAGCCCGCCGGGTGTGGGAGCGGGTGGTGGCGACGGGCCCGTGGGCCAGCTTCGGATACCTGGCAGCGGAGGCGGAGCTGACTGCTCGTTAGGCGGGCAGGCGGGCAGGCGGGCAGGCGGGCGGCTACCGCGACAAGGGACATCGGTCTCGCAGACTCGGGTCGCCGCCATTGTCCGCCCGCCCGCCTCCCTTTCAGAGTGTGTAGCGCTCCAGATAGACCAGGTCGTCCTCGGTCCGCTCCCGCAGATAGACGGCCCCCTTGCCAAACCCGATCAGTGACCGGCCGGCCGGCAGGGTCACCCGCTGCTTGAGCTTGCCGTCGGCGCCGAAGACGTCGAAGGTGCGAGGCGAGCCGGCTGCCACCCAGCGCTCAACCCAGGCATCCCCTGCCGGACTAACCCTGACCGAACGGACGGCCGGCTTGGTGGCCGGCCAGTCGAGGTCGGGAATCTCCTCTTCGTCCAGGGCACCGGTGGGCCGGCCGCGGCCCATGCGGATGCTCACCTGGCCGTTCTGGCTGGTCACCGACATTGAAACCCCACTCAGCCGCATGTCCGCCGCGTACTCCCGCTTGTCCGCATCGCGAACCGGCACCGGCTTCCACGGGTTGGCCGGACCCCGCACGACTCCGCCGCCGGGAGTGAGCCACTCGACCCGGTAATCGGCCGCGCGGACGATCACGATGCGGCCATCGGGGGCGACACTCCAGACGTCCTCGGGAGACAGCGGCACAGACCGGCTCGACACGGAGCGGTTATTGGCACCGCCCGAGGTCTTCACCGTCATCTCGCCCAACTTGACCATCGCTACGGTGTCCGTCCGGTCGCGGGTCCGGTCCCAGCGCAGGATGGCGCCCGAGTCGGCTTTCGGATTGATGCCCCCGGGACGGAAGTACAGACGCCCCAGGGCGTCGACCGCGCTGGGGAGCGCCATGGTCATTCCGGCGCCCGGCTGGCCCCGGGCGATGGGGGCGGATTCCCGGTACTTGAGCGCCGCATCATAGAACGACAGGCGGGCGTTCCCCAAGTCGACCAGCAGCACGCCATTGCCCGGCTGGGCGAAGAGCAGGTCGGGCCCCTTGTACTCTCCCGGGCCGGATCCGGTCCGGCCTACCGTGTCGGTCTTCATGGTACGGAGATCGAGCCGGAGCAAGGTTTCATCGATACCATCCGAGACCAGCACGCGGCCATCCGGCAGTTCAACCAACCCGGTGATGGAACTGAGCTCGTGGGGATAGCGGGCAGCCGGCCGGCTCAGCCGCACCTCGGGCACCTGCGCTGCCGCCAGGCCGGAGCCGGCCAGCAGGAGGAGTCCCAGGACAGATACACGGTTCATCATCGGTTCTCGGGTATGGGCCTGACAGTATAAATGCATGAGGCGGGCGGGGGGTCGCATATTGGCGGAAAGGACGGAAAGGGCGGAAAGGGCGGAAACGGCCTCCGTGGCCTTCCGTCCTTTCCGCCCTTTCCGCCCTTTCCGCCCTTTCCGCCGTAGTTTATGGAATGCCCCTGGTCACCATGCCGCCCGAGCGGCTGGAACGGGAGACCCGACGTGCGGCAGAGATCTTCGAGGCGGATCGGGCCTGGCGCCGGCGGCGGGCCTGGTACGTGCTGGCGGGTGCCCTCTGTGTCATTGCCGGCATCGTGATCTCCGGCTCCGGCTTCGCGGTCAATGACAAGACCATCGGGGATATCCTGATGCTGGCGGGAGTTACGGTGGGCGATGTCGGAGTACTCGCCGTGATCATGCTCTACGCGGTCAATGCTGAGCGGTAGGACGGGCGCCGTCGGAAAGGCCGAAGACCTTCCGCCATCTCCGACCACATGGACGAACGCCGCGCAACACCCTGGGCGGCATTGCGCGGCGAAGCCCCGGCCTAGCGGGAGGAACCGGGACCCGGTCTAGCGAGTCTCGAAGGTACGCGGAGCCGCGTTCCGCCATTGCAACGGCTGGAATCGCTCCGTGGCCATGCCGATGCCGCAGGATGGGGGCACCCGCGTTACCACCCAGCCGAAGTCCGAATCGGTCCGGCCGTAGTCGAAACGCCGGATGGTGGCGCCGTAGCGATCCCGCCGCCAGATCGTTGCGGGGAGCCCGGGAATCTCCAGGGCCTTGCGCCACACCGCCTCGATGGTCTCGGCATCAAGCGCCTGCAATTGCATGTATTTAGACTAGGAAACCCGGCGAAACCGACAAGCTGACAGCAGTGAGAGTCCGGCCCCTCTCACGTCTGAGAGCGTCCTGCCCTCGTGTAACGTGTTCGCCCCAAAGCAGATGGCATGCTGGTCAAGAATGTTCTCAACTGAACCCTATCAAGGTTGATAGGGGTTACCCTATGAAGCCTGATAGTTGTTCACGATGACCATTTTGCCTAACGTGAGGGTGACCACGGTATTTCCAGTCACACCTCTTGTGCAGGAGGAGCCATGCCGTTTCCCCCTCAGCGCGATCACCGTATTCCCCTCCAGGCTGCGGCGGCACTGACGCTGCGGTATCGTAGTAGTCACCAGGGAGCCGAAAAGGCGGTGATGTTTCCGCGTG
>DASTEX010000243.1:0-5056 GCA_035709185.1 Gemmatimonadales bacterium | reverse complement strand
AGCAGCAGTCCCCAGCTGAAGGGCAGACCGAAGATGTGGGTCTTGCCATCGGTGAGCCCGTTCATGTAGGACGTGTAGCCCGTGGGCTGGTCATAGAAATGCACTGAAGCAAAGGCATTCTGGATCGCCTGGCTCAGCGGGAGAAACGGGAGCCAGAGAACCAGGAAGAGCACCAGGCCTCCGGTCCAGAGCCAGGTGCGCCGGTCCGGCCGGGTGAGCCGGAAGCGTTCCCGGATGCCGGCCCAGGTGAACTGCCGTCCTTCCAGCCGATAGGCCACGAAGGATGCCAGCAGCATCAGCGCCAACGGAGCCACGAAGCCGACGTGAAACGCGGCGAAGGGACTGGCGCCGCGCGCCCTGGCGGCGGGCAGGATCACGAAAAGAAAGACGGTGAAGACCACCGACGGGATGCCGAAGAAGAGGAGGCTCCCGAGCCAGCCGAGCGGGGCGATGGGCATGAGATACTCAGTGCGAACGGTGGGACTCGAACCCACACGGGGGTAACCCACAGGATCCTAAGTCCTGCGCGTCTGCCAGTTCCGCCACGTTCGCGGTCCCCACAAAGTACTGGGGCCGGGAAGGGCAGGCGACCCCCGCTCATAACAGAGGCCCCGCATCCGATTCGGATGCGGGGCCTCTGTACGCGGGACCGCGCGGAGCTATGGCTGCAGCCGGATCCGGACCACTCTCCGGCCGCCCTGGCCGTCTTCGAACGCGCCGTTGTAGACCTCGAGAGTGACCACCCCCCCGGAGCCATTCCGCAGTGCCGCGCGCAACTCCGCCTCGGTGCGGACCGGCTGGCCCTCCACACCCACGATGATGTCGGGCGAGCGGGTGTCCACCCCGTTCAGCCGCCCCTCGGCCGGACCGTCGGGCGCCACTTCCTTCACCACCAGGCCCCGGAAGTTCGGGTTGAGGTCGAGCTGCTCGATCCAGGTCTGATTGACCGGCTCCACCGTGATGCCGAGGGTCTGAATCGCCGCGCCTTCGCTGTCCGGTTCGATCGGTTCGGGTTGCTCGTCCTCGGCCGCCCGGGTGCTCAGATCGGCCGCCACCAGGCGCACTTTGAACGCCTTGCGCTCGCCGCCCTTGCGGGCGACTTCGACCTGGACCGTCTCGCCCGGCTTCCGGAAGCCAACGGTCTGCTGGAGCTGGGCGGTGTATTGCACCGGCTGCCCGTCGACCGCCGTGATGATGTCGCCGATCTGGATCCCGGCCGCGCGGGCCGGCGAATTGGTCTCGGAGAAGCGCTCGACCTTGACTCCGCGGATCTCCCGCAGGCCCACGTAGTCGGCGTCTTCCGGGGTGGCATCGGTGACACTCACGCCCAGCACAGCGCGCTGCACCTTCCCGTTGGTGATCAGCTGCTTCATCACCTGGCTGGCCAGGTCGATCGGAATGGCGAAGCCGTAGCCGGAGTAGTATCCCGTCGTGCTGGCGATCGCCGAATTGATGCCGATTACCTCGCCCCGCACGTTGAGCAGCGGACCGCCCGAATTGCCCGGGTTGATGGCGGCGTCGGTCTGGATGAAGTCCTGGATGCTGGCGCCGCGCGGGTCGCGGTTGGGCAGCGACAGCTGGCCGCGGCCCTTGGCGCTGATGATGCCCGAAGTCACGGTGAACGTCAGGTTGTCACCCAGCGGGTTTCCCACCGCCAGGACCCACTCCCCCACCCGGGCCTTGGAGCTCTCACCCAGGTTGGCGGGGATCAGTCCGTTGGCGTCGATCTTGACCACGGCTACGTCGGTCAGTCGGTCGGTCCCGACCACCTTCGCCTGGAAGGTCCGCCGGTCGAGCAGCTCCACCGTGACCCGGTCGGCCCCCTCCACCACGTGAGTGTTGGTCAGGATGTAGCCGTCGGCCGAGACGATGAACCCCGAGCCGCTGCCCTGCTCGAGCTGGGGCTGCTGCCGCGGGGAACGCTGGAAGAACTGCTCGAAACCGGGGGGCACTCGGGTGGCAGTTCGCTCAGTCCGCCGGGACGTGATATAGACCACGCTGGGCCGGACCGCCTCGGCGACTGTCGCAAAAGCGTCACTCAAAGCAGCCAGCGGCTGCACCGCGGGCAGGTTGGCGATGTTCCGGGACTGGGTGAGCTGGGCCTGGTGGGCCGGTACGCTCCGGTCAGATTGGGCCGAGGAGGTCCGAGGCAGGTCCAGGAGGCCTGCGAACAGGAGCCCCAGCACAAAGGCTAGTGAGACCAGACCACCGAATTTCAGCCAGTTGAGAGAACGATCAGACATAGTTGTATGCTACTCGGTTAGCAGGTTAGGGCACTTCGTCAATATACGCAGGATGCCCGGCTGCGACCTCCGGTCGCAGCCGGGCATCGTCGGAAGGGGCGGAAAGGTCGGAAAAGTCGGGTACCAGTTCTTCCGACCCTTCCGACCCTTCCGACCTTTTTCCGACCTACTTCTTGTTCTCGTCCACGATCTCGTAGTCGGCCTCTACCACATCTTCCTTCTTGGGCTCCTCGGCGGTCGGTCCTGCGCCGGGTTCGGTCCCGCCGGTAGTCGAGGACTGGGCCGCCTGGTAGAGCGAAGCCCCGGCCGCGCTGTAGGCCGCATTCAGTTCCTCCAGCGCCTTCTTGATGCCCTCGTGCTCGCCGGTGCGGAGCGCCTGTTTGCCGGTCTCGACCGCCTGGTCGAGCCGGCCCTTCACATCGCCCGAGAGCCGGTCGACCCACTCCTTCGAGTCCTTCTCGACCTTGTAAACCAGCCCGTCGAGGTGGTTCCGGGCCTCGATCTGGTCCCGCCGGTCCTTGTCTTCCCGGGCGTGCATCTCGGCGGCCTTCACCATCTTGTCGATGTCGGTGTCGGACAGGCCGCTCGAGGCCTCGATCCGGATCTTCTGCTCCTTGCCGGTGGCCTTGTCCTTGGCCGAGACGTGCAGGATGCCGTTGGCGTCGATGTCGAACGTCACCTCGACCTGCGGCATGCCCCGCGGAGCCGGCGGGATGCCGGTGAGCTGGAACTTGCCGATGGTGCGGTTGTCGATCGCCATCTGGCGTTCGCCCTGGAGCACGTGGATCTCCACCGTCGTCTGGTTGTCCTCCGCGGTGGAGAACGTCTCCGACTTGCGGGTAGGAATCGTCGTGTTCCGCGGGATCAGCACCGTGGTCACGCCGCCCAGGGTCTCGATGCCCAGCGAGAGCGGGGTCACATCGAGCAGCAGCACATCCTTCACGTCGCCGCCCAGCACGCCGCCCTGGATGGCCGCGCCGATCGCCACTACCTCGTCGGGGTTCACCGACTTGTTCGGCTCCTTGCCGAAGAAGTCCTTGACGATGGTCTGGATCTTCGGAATCCGGGTGGAGCCGCCCACCAGGATCACCTCGTCTACGTCTGAGGGCTTGAGTCCGGCGTCCTTGAGCGCCTGCTGCATGGGCGGAAGGGTCCGCTGGATCAGGTCGTCCACCAGCTGCTCGAAGCGGGCCCGGGTGAGCGAGATGTTCAGGTGCTTGGGTCCCGACTGGTCGGCGGTGATGAACGGCAGGTTGATGTCGGTGGACTGGGTGCTCGACAGCTCCATCTTGGCCTTCTCGGCGGCTTCCTTGAGCCGCTGGAGCGCCATGGGATCCTTCGAGAGGTCGATGCCCTGGTCCTTCTTGAACTCGGCCACCATCCAGTCGATCAGCCGCTGGTCGAAGTCGTCGCCGCCCAGGTGGGTGTCACCGTTGGTGCTCTTGACCTCGAAGACGCCTTCCGCCAGCTCCAGGATGGAGATGTCGTAGGTGCCGCCGCCCAGGTCGAAGACCGCCACCTTCTCTTCCTTCTTCTTGTCGAGCCCGTAGGCCAGGGCCGCGGCCGTGGGCTCGTTGATGATGCGGAGCACGTCGAGGCCGGCGATCTTGCCGGCGTCCTTGGTGGCCTGGCGCTGGGCGTCGTTGAAGTAGGCCGGGACCGTGACCACCGCCTTCTCGACCGGGTGGCCGAGATAATCCTCCGCGGTCTGCCGCATCTTCTGCAGCACCATGGCGGAGATCTCCGGCGGGGTGTAGGTCTTGCCCGCGATCTCCACTGCCGCGAGCCCGTTCGGGCCCGGCTTGACCGGGTAGGGGACCCGGCGGGCCTCCTCGGTCACCTCGTCCATCCGGCGGCCCATGAACCGCTTGATGGAAAAGACCGTCTGGCGCGGGTTGGTAACGGCCTGTCGCTTGGCCACCTGGCCGACCAGCCGCTCGCCGTCTTTGGTAAAGGCGACGACCGACGGGGTGGTGCGGCCGCCCTCGGCGTTGGGGATGACAACGGGGTCACCGCCTTCCATCACCGCCACGACGCTGTTGGTGGTGCCGAGGTCGATGCCTATGATCTTTGCCATTGCGGGTCTCCTGCCAGCAATCATGTGAGCAAACAACAGCCGGCAACCTGCCACAGGCAGCCAAACTGTCCGTTTCGGTATAGCTGGAACAGCTACCGAGCAACCGCTATACCGTTTTTTGCTGTCATTATGACAGGCGGGCGGTCAGGCGGGCGGACGGTCCGACCGTCCAGATCAGTTCTGCGGGGACACCAGCAACCGGCGGCGCTCCCAGTCGGTTTTGAGGCGGCCCAGCAGCTGCTCGTATTCCGGATTGCCTTTGAGCGACTGGAGGTTGGGATCGTCCCGGAAGAGGGGGTAGTTGGGCAGGCCGTTGTCGGCGGTTGCCCGGAGGGCCTCGACCGCCTCCCTGGCCTGGCCGAGCCGGGCGTAGGCGCAGGCGATATTGAACTGGGCATGGTGGAAGTGCGAGCGCACCCGCCCGCTTCTGACGGTCTGGATCCGGGTCAGAGCCTCGGTGGCTCGGCCCAGCTGCGCCAGGAGTAGGGCCTGGACCGAGGCGATGTCGGCGTTCTGACGCTGAGAACTCAGCAGCTCGAGTCCTTCCTTCGGCCGGCCCAGGTTCCCGAGAACCAGGGCATGTTCGGGAAACCACCCGGCCGGAGACAGCGACTCGAAGACCGCCAGGGCCGAGTCGAACTGTTGCTGGTACCAGAAGATCCGCCCCAGCCGGGGCCGGGCGAACCCCAAGCAGTCGATCTGCTCGCCGCACCCATCACGGGGATCAAGCCTGAGG
>DASTEX010000242.1:0-3211 GCA_035709185.1 Gemmatimonadales bacterium | reverse complement strand
GAACGTCACGGTCCGGGTGGCGGCGTCCCAGGTGAGCCACTCCGATCCCGGGGCGCTGTCGGCCGAGGCCGACTGGGCCTGGGCGATGGTGGAGGTCAGCGCTCCGGCCGCCAGCAGGGCGGCGAACGCGGCAATCGTCGTCGGTCGAACCATCAGGTGTCCTTGTCGCAATAAGTGGCGGGGCTGAGCCCCGGGTCGCCCGCGCCTGTGCAAGCGCCGTGCCCGGGAACCTACAGAGAGGCGGGCGAAAGAGGTATCCTTCGTCCGCACATAGGCATCCACCAGTGTCCGGGATCACTTACGCATGCGTCGTCTTCTCCTGCAGCTCGCTCTTGCCGTCCTCGTCGTCGCCCCGCCGGCCGTCGCGCAGGACGACCCGTCGCTCCTGAGCATCCGGAGGATCTACCAGTCCCCCGAGTTCGTGGCGCAGCCGTTCGGGCCGGCCCGCTGGCTCGGCGACGGCTCCGCCTACACCACGGTCGAGCCGGCTGCCGACGGGCCCGGGGCCGACATCGTCCGGTACGACGTGGAGCGGGGCGCGCGCGAGGTGCTGGTCACCGCCCGCCAGCTCGTCCCGCCGGGTGATTCGCTCCCGCTCGAGATCGAGGACTACAGCTGGTCGCCCGAGCAGCAGCAGCTGCTGGTGTTCACCAACACCCGGCCGGTCTGGCGGCTCAACACCCGGGGAGACTACTGGGTGCTCGACCGGAAGAGCGGGCGGCTCCGGCAGCTCGGGGGCGACACGGCGGCGCCTTCCAGCCTCCTGTTCGCCAAGTTCTCCCCCGACGGTCGCCGGGTCGGCTATGTCCGGGAGAACAACCTGTACGTCGAGGACCTGGCGACGGGCACCATCACCGCGCTGACGACCGACGGCACCCGGACGCTCATCAACGGCACGTTCGACTGGGTGTACGAGGAAGAGCTGATGAACTATCACGCCGACGGGTGGCGCTGGAGCCCCGACGGCCAGGCGATCGCCTACTGGCAGCTCAACGCGGACCAGGTGAAGGACTTCTTCCTCATCAACAACACCGACTCCATCTACTCCAAGGTCACCCCGGTTCAGTATCCCAAGGTCGGCGAGGCCAACTCGGCCGCCCGGGTGGGCGTGGTGAGCGCGACCGGGGGCCCCACCCGCTGGCTGCAGATCGAGGGCGACCCGCGGAACCATTATATCGCCCGGATGGACTGGGCCGCCGGCTCCGCGGAGATCATTCTCCAGCGGCTGAACCGGCCGCAGAACACCAACCAGGTTATGCTGGGCGACGCCCGCACCGGCCAGGTCCGCACCGTGCTCACCGAGCGGGACAGCACCTGGACCGACGTGGTGGACGACGTGGTGTGGCTGGAGGACGGCAAGAGCTTCACCTGGGTCAGCGATCGGAGCGGCTGGCGCCACGTATACGTCGTCTCCCGTGATGGTAAGTCGGTCCGGCCGGTCACCAAGGGCGCCTTCGACGTGATCGACGTGCTGGGCATCGACGGCAAGGGCGGCTGGCTCTATTACATCGCCTCCCCGGAGAACCCCACCCAGCGCTATCTGTTCCGCAGCCGCCTCAACGGCAAGGGAAATCCGGAGCGGATCTCTCCGGCGCGCGAGTCCGGCACCCACGCCTACGACATCGCACCCAACTACCGGTACGCCTTCGAGACCTACTCCAGCCTGGGCAACCCGCCGATCGTGCGGCTGATACGGGTGCAGGGACACCAGGCCATCCGCACCCTGGTGGACAACCAGCAGCTCCGGGCCAGGGTGGCGGCGCTCCGGCGGGGCCCCGTCGAGTGGCTGACGATCCCGGCCGAGGACGGTGCCCGGATGCCGGGTGTCCTGATGAAGCCGGCGGACTTCGACTCCACCCGGCAGTACCCGCTCCTGTTCTTCGTGTACGGCGGCCCGGGCGACACCGAGGTCGACGACGTCTGGGGCGGGTACTACCTCTGGCACACGATGCTGACCCAGAAGGGCTATCTCGTCGCGATCGTGGACAACCGCGGCACCCCCGCGCCGCTCGGACGCGCGTTCCGGAAGGCGATCTATGGCCGCATGGGGGTGCTGGAGACCCGGGACCAGGCGGTCGCGGCGCGCGCGCTCATGGAGCGGCCGTACGTGGATCGCTCCCGGGTGGGGATCTGGGGGTGGAGTTACGGCGCGTTCATGTCGCTCAACGTGCTGTTCCAGCATCCGGACCTCTACCGCACGGCCATCGCGGTCTCTCCGGTCACCCACTGGGCCCTGTACGACAACGTCTACACCGAGCGGTTCAACGGGCTGATCGACCGGAACCGGGAGGGATACGACCGGGGATCCCCGATCAGCTATGTGTCGGGCAAGCGGGGCGACCTGCTCCTGGTGCACGGGGGCGGCGACGACAACGTGCACTTCCAGAACAGCGAGATCCTGATCAACGCGCTGGTGGCCGCCAATCAGCCGTTCGAGCTGATGATGTACCCCAACCGGACCCACTGCATCTGCCAGGGGAAGAACACCAGCGCGCATCTGTTCGAGATGATGACCCGCTTTCTCGATCGCACCCTGTTGCGCGCCCCGGCGGCCCGCCCGGCGGCGGAGCGCGCGGCCGCGGGGCCCTAGCGGCGCGCATGGCGACCGGGGGTCGCGGACCGTACATTTCGGCCTGCACCCCCACGGAGGTCCCCATGACCTACGAAGACATCGTCGCGTTGCTGGGCTACGCCGGCGGGCACGAGCAGGCGGTCCGCATCACCACCACCGACCAGACCGAGGTCGTCGGCGTGCCCATGAGCGTGGACACCCACGTGACCGCCCATGAGGTGTACCTCCGGCCCGCCGGCAGCGACGACACCGAGATCGCGGTCTCCCTGGGCGCGATCGAGGCGGTGGAGCTGGTCTGATCGCGAGGCCCCCGTTTCGGGCTGAAACATCGGGGCGGGCACGCTCGTAACGAGGATCGGACCCACGGATATGGATATGGAAGGCATTCTCGCGATCACGTTCATCTTCGGCGGCGGCACCCTGTTCCTGCTCTCGATCAGCCCGGTGGGCAAGGCGATCGCCGAGCGGATCCGGGCGCACGGGGCCGTGCCGATGCAGGACCCGGAGCTGCTCCACGAGGTGGACACGCTGCGCCGGGACGTCACCGAGCTGCAGGAGCGGGTGGACTTCACCGAGCGGTTGCTGATGCAGCAGCAGGAGAGGCCGCAGGCGGTGCGCGGAGGCGACGGCCAATGACGC
>DASTEX010000241.1:0-3071 GCA_035709185.1 Gemmatimonadales bacterium | reverse complement strand
CACTTCACGTCGGTTATGGCCCCCGGGAAGAACTCATCCGCCTTCATCCCCGCCTCCTCCCGCAGGTCATCAACCGGTTCCGCCAGTCCCTGGGCGCCCGCAGCGAAGGCGTGCCACTGGACCAGGTCCACCGGATCGCCTGCGGTTACCTGGCCTCGGACCGCCTCGGCCATATTGCGGATCGGCAGCTTCTGGACATCGACCCGGACACCCTCGTGGCTGCTCTCGAAGTCCCGGACGGCGGCCAGGAAGGCGGGACGGGAGCCCCAGTCGTCCGTCATCAGAATCCGCAGCCGGGTCGCCGGACTACCGCTCTCGGGGACGCTCGAGCAGGCGCTCAGGACCGCGCACAGCAGGAGCAGCAAAGCGAGGGACCGGCGTCGAAGGGAGATCGGAGGTGTCATTCGGTCCTCGCGGCTAAGCGGGGCCTTTGCCCCTAAGCCGATACTTATACCTTGAATGACAAAGCTTGGGAACGAACGCTACCTAGGACGCCGTCAGCTCGAACCAGACGACGTTCGGAGTGCCTCTCTCGATGCCCCACCGGCTCGACAGCTGGTCGACGAGGTACAGTCCCCAGCCGCCCGCCTGGTCCAACGGCTCGGAGCGGCGGCGGTACTCGAATCCCTGGCCCCAGTCGACGACCTCGATCCGGATCACCTCCTCGCGCTGGGTGATCCGCAGGACCACCGAGGAGTTGAGTATGGCGTTTCCGTGGCGAAGCGAGTTGGTGACCAACTCGCTGACGAGCAGGCTGGCGGTTTCGATGATTTCCTCCGGCTTGCCGGACAAGGTGTCCTTGACCGCTTGCCGGGCCTGGCTGGGTGCGGCGGCGGTGGGCGCAAATCGCATCTCACAGCTCTTCGAAACAACGTCACGAGTGATCAAAGGCCGCCTCCCCATCCTGCCTTACCACCCACCCGGAGTGCCGATCCGGCCGCCGCCGGGGGCACCCGCAGGCATCTACTGCTACTCCTGAAGGGCTAACTGCATGAGATTTCCCACCGGCTGATAGGTCCGAAACCCGATTTGGCCAAGTCCTACTGAACTGTTACGGGCCTTTCCCGCGGAACCAGGTGGATGAAGGTGTTTCCTGGGGCGAATTCGATGGTGGCGCCCGCCGCGTCGGTAAAGGTCGTGGAGTCGTTCAGGGTCGGGCGGCTCCAGGTTCCGGTGACTGCAGTACCGCCCCGCAGGACGGTGGCCTCGCCGGTGCCGACAACGGTGGTGTCCTGGGTGGGGCTGCCGGAGGCGTCCCTTACGGTTCCGGGGACGATCTGGACCTTCTGAATGACCACATTCACGGCACTGACCTGCTTGCCGCCGGCCAGGTTGTGGGCGGTGTCGCCGTGGAAGCGCAGATAGGTCTTGCTCCCCTGGTCGTAGGTGTACCTCACGACGTTGCTATTGGAGTAGGAGAAGGATGCCGAGTTGCCCGCCGGTGCGGCCGGGCTGGCCGCGGCGCCCGCAGTCGGGCTGGCAGCGGGAGCCGGTGGGTTCAGCACCTCGGCGTTGAACGTCAGGCCGGTCTTCGGCGGGCCATCGATATCGTTTGCAGCTTCCTCGGAGCGCAGCTGCTCGGTGCTGGTCATGAGGTTGTAGGGTGCCCTGCGGTCCGCCGCCCGGGTGTAGGCGCCGCCGCTGCTCCCGTGCTTGAGGTCTCCGATGAAGCTGGAACTGTCGATCTTGTCGAGAACCTGGGAGTTGGCCCCGGAATACCCGAAAAGCGCGTTGCCGAATTCCTGAAGGATGTCGGGGTCGACGGTGCGGGCGCTGCGGACGGGGCCCACGTCGCCGGCCTCGTTGCAGTGGAACACGGCGAGGAACCGGGTGAGGCCGCCCTCGCTGATCTCTTCGTAGACGATGTCCGCGGCGTCAACGCCTGCCTGCGGCCGTGCCGGAGGAGCGTTGTCGACTTTGATTGCAAGGGCAGGACGATTGATGTCAACACCGCCGCCGGCTTCAACCCCGGTGAGAGGACACAGGGTGGGCTCTTCCTCCTGGGCTACAGGGGTGCCGTTGTCGCCGCCGGCGCCGTCGCCGTCGTCGCCGCAGGCAGCCAGAAGGAAAACGAGCAGCAGCAAACAAAGAGTCCGAATTCGCATGGGCCGAACACTAGCAGAGGTTTGCCGATGTTGCAGACCGGCAACCCGCCCGCCGGCGACCTCTTCCGTCTAGAACTCGACCTTGACCGGGCCCCGGGAGCCCTCGTCGATCTCGAAGAAATCGCGCTTCTTAAAACCGAACGCTCCGGCCAGCAGCACGTTCGGGAAGACCTGGATCAGGTTGTTGAATTTGAGAACGATGTCGTTGTAGTACTGCCGGGCGAACGCTATCCGGCCCTCGGTCTGGCCCAGCTCCGCCTGGAGCTGGAGGAAGTTCTCGTTCGCCTGCAGTTGCGGGTAGGCCTCGGCCACCGCAAACACCGACCGCAGCGCCTGGGTCAAAAAGCCCTCGGCTTCGGCCTGCTCGGGAACGCTCTTAGCTTCGATGCCCATCGCCCGGGCCCGGGTCACCGTCTCGAAGGTCTCCTTTTCGTGGGTCGCATAGCCTTTGACGGTCTCGACGAGGTTGGGGATCAGGTCGTAGCGGCGCTTGAGCTCGACATCGACTCCACTCCACGCGTTGTCGACCTGATTGGAGGTGGTCCTCATCCGGTTGTAGAGGGCAATGGCGTAAAGGGCCAGAGCTCCGCCGACGATGGCAAGGATGATGCCGGTGCTCATCGTGCGGCCTCCTCTTTTCTTCGGGGCGTCAGGTTTTACCTATTGTACGCGCGCCCTCATAAACCTCAACGATCTGGCCGGCCAGGACGTCCCAGTCCAGCTGCCAGGCCCGCTTGCGGCCGCGGGCAATCATCCGGGAGGCCCGGTCCGGGTCGGTGAGCACCGACAGGATCATCGAGGCGGTTCCCCCGGCGTCGCCCGCCGGAGCGTGCAGTGCCATACCGGCGGCCGCCTCGACGTACCCGGGAATGTCCGAGCAGACGACCGGCACACCGGCGGCCGCCGCCTCGGCCAGGACAATCCCGAACGACTCCCCTCCCAGGCTTGGGGCGCAGAAGACCTTGG
>DASTEX010000240.1:0-2563 GCA_035709185.1 Gemmatimonadales bacterium | reverse complement strand
GGTCGACGGCGAGTTGCCCGAGACTTCGTTCCTGTACGTGGTCGAGGAGATCCGCCAGGTCCTGGGCACTTCGGGCCAGGTGAGCCAGCTGGGGCGCTCCTTCGCCTGGTCGATGGGGAAGAACCCATCCAACCGCAATCTCGAAGTCACGGTCAGCGTGCGCGCGGGCCGGACCCGCATCCTGATTCACGAGAACCTGACCCCGCTGATCGGGATGGTCTACGGGCCGATCGGGGGCGGCATGGGCGGGGCGGGGATGGGCGTCCTCTCCGGCATCGTGGCCGGAACGCTGGGGAATCCGGCGCTGATCGCGGTGGTCGCTCCGCTCTGGCTCCTCACCACCTACGGCACCGGTCGGGCGATCTATTCCACGCTGTCGCGCCGGCGCCGACGGGCCCTTGCCGACCTGGCCGACCGGCTCGCCGCGGTCGCCGAAGAGGAGATCCTTGCGAACCGGGCGCTGCCCGGTCCTTCCGACCCCTTGGTCCCCCGCTTTCCGGAGCCCCGATGAAATCGAACGTGGGCCGCCTGTCGGTCATGATGTTCCTCCAGTACGCGGTGTGGGGGGCGTGGCTTCCCCTGGCCGCCCGCTATCTCACCGCGCCGGTCACGGAAGGCGGGCTGGGATTCACCGGGACCCAGATGGGCCTGATCCTCGGGCTGGCCGGCTCGATCGGTGCGGTCTGTGCGCCATTCATCGCCGGGCAGCTGGCCGACCGGCACTTCAGCACCGAACGGTTCCTGGCCGTGCTCCTCGCGATCGGCGGGGTGGTCAAGTGGATTACCGCGTCCCAGACCGGGTACGGAGCCTGGCTGCTGCTCTCCATCGCCTACAGCGTGGTGTACATGCCCACCCTGGCGCTGTCCAACTCGATGGCGTTCGCCAACCTGGACGACCGGGAGCGGCAGTTTCCCAAGGTCAGGGTCTGGGGGACCATCGGGTGGATCGCGGCGAGCTGGATCTTCCCGATGATTTACCTGCAGAGCGGATTGCAGCTCCAGCTGATGCCGCCCTTCCTGGTGGGTCCCGAGCTGCCCAACGTCACCGCCCGGCTGGCCGACTCGCTCCGGTTCTCGGCGCTGATCTCCTGGGGGTACGCGCTGTTCTGCCTCACCCTTCCCCACACCCCGCCCCGGAAGGACGCGGCCGAAAGGCTGGCGTTCAAGAAGGCTTTCGGTTTGCTGCGGGAGCCGTCCTTCGCCGTGCTGATCGCCGCCGCGCTGCCGATCAGCATCATCCACCAGGTGTATTTTCTCCAGACCCCGCCCTTTCTCTCCCACCTGGGTCTGCTCGACAGCCAGATCGGCCCGGCCATGACCATCGGACAGTTCAGCGAAATCATCGTGATGGCACTGCTGGGCGCGATGCTCGCGCGGCTGGGGTTCCGGACGGTGATCACGATCGGGGCGTTGGCCTATTTCGTCCGGTACCTGATCTGGAGCCTGACCTCGCTACCGGTGGAAGTTCTGGTTGCGAGCCAGGTGCTGCACGGGATCTGTTACGCCTGCTTCTTCGCTTCCGCCTACATCTATACTGACCGGGTCGCCCCCGCCGACGTGCGCCATTCGGCCCAGACGGTATTCGGGATCATCATCCTGGGCGGCGGGCCGGTGCTGGGAGGACTCCTTTCCGGCTGGCTGGCCGATACCTACGCCCAGACCGCCGGTGTGGTCGATTATGGCGCACTGTGGCGGGTGGTGTCGCTGATCGGTCTGGCCGCGACGATCCTGTTCTGGATCGGCTTCCGGGAGCGGAAGGGGGGATCGACCATCTCGGGGTCCGAAATGGTCCCCCCCGAGGCCGGGGTGTAAACCCTGCGTCCATGGCCGGCATCCCAGTCTCGTGTCCACACTTGCCGTTGTCGCCGCCCCGCCGCTGCACCGCGCGCGCCTGCTGGTCCATCCGGCCGGGATGACCGAGCTGGTGCGCCGCGCCCAGGCGGGAGACTCGGACGCCTTCGCGGCGCTCTACCGGGCCCACGTGGGTAAGGTGCACGCGCTCTGCCTCCGGCTCGCCGGGAATGCCCACGATGCCGCCGACCTGACCCAGGATGTCTTCGTCCGGGCCTGGGAGTCGCTGGCCAGCTTCCGGGGAGAGAGTGCGCTGGGAAGCTGGCTCCACCGGCTGGCGGTCAATGCGTTTCTGGGGACCCGGCGCGCCTCGACCCGCCGGGAGCTGCGGGTCTTTCCGATGGCGGATCCCGCTGTCCTGGAGCGGGGAGAAGAGACTGCGGCCCCCGGTCTCTCGATGGATCTGGAGCAGGCGATCGCCGGGCTGCCGAAGGGTGCACGAACCGTGTTCGTGCTGCACGACGTCGAAGGGTATCAGCATGAGGAGATCGCGCGAATGACCGGCATCGCATCGGGCACCTCGAAGGCTCAGCTCTTCCGGGCCCGCCGCCTGCTGCGGGAGGCGCTGGCCCGATGACCTGCCGGGATTTCGAAGCCCGCGCCGACGCCTACGCGGAAGGCCGCCTCAGTGCGCCCGAGGCCGCGGCGTTCGAAGCGCATCTGAATCGCTGCGCCGCCTGTGCCGCGGCACTGGAGCGGGCCGCCGGACCTC
>DASTEX010000239.1:0-3160 GCA_035709185.1 Gemmatimonadales bacterium | reverse complement strand
AGGCGATCGACAAACTCGGGCGGGCAGGCGGGCAGACTACCCGGTCTTGACCGCTCAGCAGTCAGCACTCAGTACTCCTCTTAGTCCTTTGTCCTAAGTCCTTGTCTACCACACGAGCACGATTTTCCCGAACACCTCGTTCCCTTCCATCGCTCGATGCGCGTCGGCGATGGCGCTCATGGGAAACGTGGCTCCGATGACGGGTCTGAGAGGTGGTAGACCGCCTGTCGGACCGTCAGACCGCCCGCCCGTCTGTGAGCCGACCGTCAGACCGTCCGACCGTCCGACCGTCTCGAAGGCGGGAATGACTTCCGCTTCGAATTCCCTCGCCAGCGCGATCCGCTCCTGCAGCCCCCGGGTCCGCATGACGGAGCCGATTACCTGCAACCGCTTCCGGAGAATGGGTTCCAGTGATGTTTCCACCAGCGGCCCCCGCAGAAAGCCGAGCAGGACCAGCCGGCCGAGGGGCCCCAGCACGGCGAGATTGTCCGCGAAGGCGGGCCCGCCGAGCACGTCGATGATGACGTCGGCCGGTTCGGTCATGGCCTCGCGCAGGTTTTCGCGCGAGGTATCGATCGCGATATCGAGTCCCAGCGCGCGGGCCCGCTCCAGCTTGTCCGGAGTGCGCGACGTTCCCGCCACGCTCGCGCCGATCCGTTTCGCCAACTGCACCATCGCGGTGCCGAGGCCGCTTCCGACCGCATGAAGCAGCACCCGCTCGCTCGCCGCGAGGCGGCCCCGGGTCACCAGCGCGTCCCAGCCGGTCATGAACGCCTCGGGAATGGCGGCGCCCTCGACCAGGGAGAGCGGAGCGGGGACCGGCACGGCTTCTTCCTCGTGTACCACGACGAATTCGGCATGCGCTCCACCGCCCACCAGTCCCATCACCCGATCACCCGGACGCCAGCGCGAACCACCAGGTCCCAGGGCGTCCACTTCGCCGGCATATTCAAGCCCCGGAATCTCGGCCGGCCAGGACGGCGGAACGGGATACATCCCTTTTCGCTGCAGCAGATCGGCCCGATTGAGTCCGGCGGCATGCACCCGGACCCGGACCTGCGACGGGCCCGGCTCGGGAGTGGTTACCTCGGCAAGTGTCAGGACTTCGGGGCCGCCTGCGGCGGCATGAACTATGCTTTTCATGGTCCCGGCAAAGGAACGCGTGTACCTGAATCCGGTGGTGTAACTACAGCAGTTTCAACAGAAAGAGCACTCGATGGTTACTTTCGCCGCCTTTCGGAACTGTCCGGTTCTGCTGGCACTCGCAGGCATCTGCCTGCTTCCCACCATGACCCTCGACGCCCAGCAGGCGGAGGGTCGCCGCGGCCGGCCCTCCTGGGGCTGGAACATCACCTGTTCCAGCTCCGGCGGCTACGAGCGCTGCCATGCGCCCAACGGGTGGCGCGGTGCGAGGCTGGTGCGCCAGCTGTCCGATGCCGCCTGCACCCAGGGACGGACCTGGGGATTCGAGAAGGATTACATCTGGGTCAATCGTGGCTGCCGCGGCGTGTTCGAAGCCGGTGATGGTGTCGCCAACGCGGGCGAGCGGGTGACCTGTGCCAGCGCCGGCCGGCTGGCGCGGTGCGCCGCCGAAACCCGCCGCGGCGTCGTGCTGGTCCGCCAGCTGTCCGATCGTCCCTGCGTGGAAGGCCGGAGCTGGGGCGTGGAATCCGGGTTCATCTGGGTCAGCCGAGGCTGCCGGGCCGAATTCCAGGTGGGGCGGCGGGGCGGCGAGAGACCTGACAGGCCCGGGGACGGGCCCGGCGGCCGGCCCCGCGAAGAAACCATCGTCTGCGAGTCGAGCGGCGGCTATACCCACTGCCCCGTCCGCTTCAGCGAGCGGGGCGTCCACCTGGTGCGCCAGATGTCCAACGCGGCGTGCACTCAGGGACGGACCTGGGGCTTCGACCGCGACGGCGTCTGGGTGGATCGGGGATGCCGCGGCGTATTCGAGTCGGGCGACGCCTCAGGCGATCCCGGCGAAATCATCACCTGCTCCAGCGACGGCCGGATGCGGAGCTGCCCCGCTTTTACCGATCGCGGGGTGGAGCTGATCCGCCAGTTGTCCGACAGCCCCTGCCGCGCGGAGTACTCGTGGGGCTACGAGCGCGGTTACATCTGGGTGGACGAGGGCTGCCGGGCCGAGTTCAAGCTGGGAGGGGGCTGGGCGCCGATTCGACGGATTCGGTAGTCGAAGATGGTCGAAGACAGTCGAAGACGGTCGAAGGTGGTTCCCCCCACCCCCGACCGTCTTCGACGTTCTTCGACTTACTTCTTGAGCGCGTGCACCGCGAACATCGCTCCCTGAGGATCGCTGAACACCACAATGCGATCCCCGCCCGGCACTTCCATCGGCCCCACGTGGACCCTCCCGCCCAGCCGGGTGGCCTTCTCCGCTGCGGCATCGGCGTCGGCTACCAGCGCGTAGGGCAACCAGGAGGCGGGCTGCTCGGCTGACTTGTTATAAATCCCACCCATGGGTGGCCCGTCTCCCACACCGTACATCAGGTACTTGCCGGACGGTCCCATGTCCATGGTCTCGGTGTTCACCCAGCCGAACAGCGCGGAGTAGAACTTGAACGCGGCCTCATAGTCGGTGGTGGCCAGCTCGTGCCAGGAGAACTCGCCCTGGGCGGGCGGAGCGTCAGTCGTTCCCCGCGCTTCCGGGGTGTAGAGGTTGAAGATGGCGCCCTGCGGGTCGCTCAGGACGGCGAAGCGGCCCACGTTCGGGATGGTCTCGGCCGGACGCTGCAGCTTCGCGCCCAGCTGCTCGGCCTTCTTCACATACGCGTCGGTATCGGGCGCCGAAATGTAGGTGAGCCAGTGCGGCGGCAGGTTCATCTTCTTGAGCTCCTCGGGCAGCGCCATCAGACCGCCCGCCGGGTTGGGCCCGTTGGTCCAGAGCGTGTACTCGAGAGCCCCTTCCCATGCCTGGGTGCCCCAACCCACGACTTCGGCATAGAACCGTTTGGCGGCGTCGGGATCAGTGGTGAGCAGTTCATGCCAGACGAAGCGGCCGGGAAGCACAGCGGTGAGCGTGGTCATGGGAACACCCCGAGGTAAGAAATTTGAGACGATGAGGACCCGCGAATGTCAGCCGGGAACAACCTCTCTACGTGGCCAGGTCGAGGGAGAGTTTCCAGCAGATTCCTGTACCGCG
>DASTEX010000238.1:0-3786 GCA_035709185.1 Gemmatimonadales bacterium | reverse complement strand
GCTTCCCGTGCTCGAGTCCGTGCTCACCGGGTTTGGTCGTGAGCGGAGAGTTGATCGTTCGGCCACCCCGTCGACCCAGCAGGTCCCCACGGGAGAACGCGGTGGTTTTGAGCAGCTTCAGCGCCTGGGCGGCGGCTCCGCTTCGCGGCCCGCCGGAGTCCGCTGAACCACTCTCCGGGTCAGCGTGAAGGTGTCTAATAACAATTCTCAACATCGCTAAGGCCGATGGAACTCAACTTGGGCAGACATGGACCAGGAGGGAAAATGTCACCCAAGTGCGCGTGGGCTGCCCTGGCTCTGGTGGGCGGGTTGGCGGCCTGCGCCGATGCACCTACCGGTACCACGCTGCAGCTGTCGCATGCCGTCCGGCTGATAGCTTCGGATCCGGCAGCCGAGACCGCCCTCGGCAAGCTGATCTTCTTCGACAACAATCTTTCCGCCAACGGAAACCAGTCCTGCGCCAGCTGCCACGACCCCGCTGTCGGCTGGACCGGGCCGATTGCCGCGATCAACATCGCGGGGGCCGTGTATGAAGGCTCAATCGCGGGACGGTTCGGCAACCGCAAGCCACCCAGCTCAGCCTACGCCACCCAGAGCCCGGTGTTCCACCTGACGCAGGACGAGGACCACCTCTTCGTGGGCGGCAACTTCTGGGACGGCCGGGCCACCGGCGAACGGCTCGGCAGCGCGGCGGCCGAGCAGGCCCTGGGACCATTCCTGAATCCGGTGGAGCAGGCCCTGACCACGCCTTCCGACGTCGTCACCCGCATCTGCAGCGGACCGTACGGCGCGGACTTCGTGGCCGTCTACGGGCCGACGGCCTGCGATCCGACGAACGTGGACGAGGCCTACGATGCGGTCGGCGTGGCGGTAGCCGCTTTCGAGGGCTCGGCCGAGTCGAACGCGTTCAGCTCCAAGTACGACGCCTGGCTGGCCGGCCGCGCCAAGCTGACACCGGAAGAACACCTGGGACTCGCGCTCTTCAAGGGGAAGGGACGCTGCGCCGCCTGTCACGTGCTGGAGAACGGGCGCCGGAGTGGCGCGCTGTTCACCGACTTCACCTTCGACAACCTCGGAATCCCGAAGAACCCGGCGAACCCGTGGTACACCAGCCCGCTCAATCCCCAGGGCGCCGATTGGGTGGACCTGGCTCTGGGTGAATACCTCGAGAGCCGGTCCGACTATGCGGTGCTGGCAGGGGAGAATTACGGGAAGCACAAGGTACCGACCTTGCGCAACGTGGACCTCCGCCCTTCGTCCGACTTCGTGAAGGCCTATGGTCACAACGGTTACTTCAAGTCACTCTGGGCCACCGTCCACTTCTACAATACGCGCGACGTGAAGCCGGCCTGCCCCGGAGCGTATACCGAGGCACAGGCGCTGGCGGCGGATTGCTGGCCCGCCCCTGAAGTGGCCGCAAACGTGAACCGGAATGAGCTGGGGAACCTGCGCCTGACCCGGATGCAGGAGCTGGCGATCGTCGCTTTCCTCAAGACGCTGAGCGACGGCTACCAGCCATAGCTGTTTACGGAGCATGAAAGCGACCGACCCCGGCGCCGCCGCGCCGGGTTCGATCACCATTCAGACCGTGCCGCACCGGGGGGAGAACCGATACGGCTTGCGGCTCGCCCGCCGACCTCAAGGAAGCTTATCTGGTGCTCCATGCAATAAGGCCGGCCGACGACGCCGGGTACGTACTGAGGCACTCACCGTGCCGCGCCGCTCACCCCGAAACATCCGGGTCTATGTCGTTTGCTGCCCGTGCCTTACCGACACCACCGGCACCCTGCTCCGCTTCGCCCTGTGGCGGCCGCGCCACCCTCTCCGACCCGGGTGTCGCGCCTCTCCGCATCAACGCTCCGGCAGGGTGTCCGGTTCCCTCGCCAGAATCCGGCTTTCCCGGCGGATTTCGAGGGTCCGGGTGGCCCGGCGGTTCCCGCTCATCTCCACCGTGAGCAGATACCATCCCGGCCCCAGGTGCGAGAGATCGACCTCCACCGCGTGGGCCATGAATTCCACTTCATCGTACCGCTCCCGGCGCCACGCCAGCCTGAGCGGCGAGACCTTCCTGGACAATCCCACCGCCTGACCCAGCTTGGAAATGAATCCCTGCCGGATGCGCTCGATGGTGAGGTTCACGTCGACCAGCGAATCACCGGGCGAGTGGCCGTAGGTCTCCCAGAACAATCCGGCTGAAGCACCCAGCGGGATCTGGATGCCGGGCCAGGCTCGTTCGGCGGACTCCGCCAGCGTGCCAGGGAGTTCCTCAGACTGACGGATCAGCAGCAGATCGGAGATGTCGCCGGGCGCTTCCTCTGCCCTGCTCCGGTACACCGCCCACGAGTCGTGGGTCGAATCGTGGACTTCGAGACTGATCATCCCGCCGTCCGCCGGCGCACGCAGCACAGCCGCTCCGCGTGATACGTCGGCCAGGAGCGGCGGGCGACCCGGTTCCGCGCTCAGGCCAAGCCAGGCTTCAGTCGCACGCTGAAAGAGGCTGTCTTTCGGCACGCCGTAGCCGGCCACGAACACCGCCGAATCGCCCCGGATGAACCGGGCGACCTGGGCATTCTCCAGCGGCGCGATCCTCCGGGCAAACACCGGCGAAAAGCGGGCCCGCGGACGATCGCTCGTGGGCGGCCAGCGCTCCTGCCGGTCCACTGCCAGGAACGGATAGGCCGGCCGCGGCTCATGCCCCACTACACTCACATCGTCATCTATCGCTCCGTGCCTGGGCGGGGTCCGGCTGTACGCAGTCGCCCAGCCGTAGCGGAGCAGCACCTCGCGCAGGTCCCCGGTCAGCCGGTTCCCATGGTGGGTGATGGCCCCTTCGAGCGCACGCACAATCACCTGGCGGGAGTACCAATCGGTCCGCACATCGTTGCCCGGTCGGCGGAGCAGTGGCCGGGACCGCCAGAACAGCAAGGCGTTGGCGGAGTCGCGTTGAATGCAGTCGAGGTTCTGGTAGGCTTCGTCTTCCGGCTCGAGCACGACCGACAGGTCGTTCCACTCGCAGCGATCTGCTTCGGGCATTTCCTCTAACGCCGCGGCGAATGCCGCCTCTGCGCCGGCCACGTCGCCCTTGTTATGCAGGGCAAAGCCCTCCACCGCGCGGCACCACCAACCGTCGCAGCTGCGTGCGACGGCCGCGGCGAAATCATGTGCCCCATGCTCCACCAGGTAGCGGATCCGCTGCCCCAGGATCCAGGGGTCGCCCGGGATCTTGTCGGCGGCTTCTGCCAGAACCGCCAGGAACTCCCCGCGGTCTTCCTTGATGGCGGCTGGTTCTTCGGGCGGGGGCGGCTCGCTGGGATCGTACCAGTAGCAGTAGCGGCCCACCTGCACGTCGCAGCGGCCGGACCCGGAAGTGGTCAGGGGAAGCTGGCGCCGGCGGTCGGACTCGAAGCGTCGCTGCGCGGCCACCATATCGCGGTGGATCCGGGCGGAATCCGCCGGCGAGAGGGAATCACCGGCCTGAATTGCGCTCAGCGCAGCAGTGAGGAGCAGAACCACCATGGCTCATACCGCTAAGGGTGAATGGCTTGAACACGATTGCAGAGTGCAGAATGCAGATTGCAGAGTGTAGAGTGGTACCACCACCGGCTTCGGGCGATGCGGAACTGCTCGGGCAGTCCTTCCGCACTCTGCAATCTGCACTCTGCACTCTGCATTCGTGTTCAGGCCATCCACCCTTAGCGGTATGAGCCATGGTGGTTCTGCTCCTCACTGCTGCGCTGAGCGCAATTCAGGCCGGTGCCCCCCTCTCGCCGGCGGATTCCTCGCGGA
>DASTEX010000237.1:0-4002 GCA_035709185.1 Gemmatimonadales bacterium | reverse complement strand
AACGGCAGCGGTCTCAGGCCTTTCCGTGCTTCCGCCCTTTCCGCCCTACCGCAGCCCGATCCGCTGCACCAGCTGGGCGAAGCGGGGATCCTGCCGCAGGGGGGCGTAGCCGGGATCGAGGTGGAGGTAGATCAGCCCGGCGGACCGCGTCTGATAGGCCCGCTCCAGGCAGGCGAACGCATTATCGAAGTCACCCAGGGCGGCGTAGCCCATCGCGAGAATATCGGCCCGCACATAGTGCTGACGGGCTTCCTCCTCCAGGCGATGCATGATCTCGAGCGCTTCGTCCCGCCGATCGAGCGCGGCCAGCGCGCGCACGATGAAGGCATCGTACGATCGGACGCTGGTCTCCAGGGCCTGGCCTTTCCGGTACCACTCCATGGCCTGTTCCGGCTGACCAAGCCCCAGGTGGGCCGACCCGATGTCGAGATAGGCGACGAAGAAATCCTCGCCCAGCTCGATGATCTTCTCGCCCTGGGCGATGGCGCCGGAGTAATCGCCGGCGTAGAGCAGGAACCGGGCGAGCCAGCGGCCGTAGCCCGGATCGAGCGGATCGAGCGTCAGCGCGCTCCGGATCTCCGCGATCGCTTCGCCCAGCTGGCCCACCGCGGGCAGCACACTGCCGAAGGCCCAGTGCGCTTCGGCATAGTTGGGCGACAGGGCGACGGCCCGCCGGAGCTGCTGTTCCGCGCCGGCAAAGTCCCACTCGTACCAGCCTAACACCTTGCCCAGCGAGGTGCTGGCTTCGGCCAGGTCGGGGTCGTATTGCAGGGCGCGGGTCGCGGCCGTCTTGGCCCGGGGATAGGCGTCGTCGGGTGCTACCCAGTCATCGGCCAGGCGGCACCAGCAGTCGGCCATGCCGGCGTAGGCGCGGGCGTAGCCCGGTTCCAGCAGCAGCACCCGCTGGAACAGGTCGAGGCTCTTCCGGAGACTCGCCTCGCTGAAGCGGTGATAGAAGAAGCGGGCCTTGAGGTAGAGGTTGTACGCCTCGAGGTTCTTGGTGGGCACCACCAGCTGCTCGGTCTCGCTGCTCAGCCGGAGCTTCAGGGCGTCCACGATGGCGCGGGAGATTTCGTCCTGGATCGCGAACACGTCCTCCAGCTGCCGGTCGTAGGTCTCCGACCAGAGCTGGTAGCCGTTGTCCACGTTCACCAGCTGGGCCGAGATCCGGATCCGGTTGCCGACCTTGCGGACACTGCCGTCGAGGATGGTGCTGACACCCAGCTTCTGCCCCGCCTCGCGGATGTCCACCTGCTTCCCCTTGAACGCGAAGCAGGAGCTGCGGGAGGCCACCTGAAGACCCGGGACCTTCGCCAGGGCGTTGATGATCTCCTCGGTCATTCCGTCGGCGAAGTACTCGTTTTCGGGATCGGCGCTCATGTTGGCAAGCGGCAGCACCGCGATGGACTTCTGCGCTGCTGCCCCCCGCTGGGTCTCAGGTGGGGTCCGCTGCGCGCCCCCGCCGGCCAGCTGCCGCAGGGCCTCGGCGAACTCACCCGCCGTGGCGTAGCGATCGACCGGGGCCCGGGCCAGGGCCCGTTGCATCACGGCATCCACGCTGGGTGGCAGATCGCGGCTGGTGCGAACCGTCGGTACCGGCGAGATGAACCGCTTGGCGATGATCGCCTGCGGGGTCGGCCCGGTGAAGGGCGGCTCGCCGCAGAGCATCTCGTAGAAGACGCAGCCGAGGCTGTAGACATCGCTCCGCCCGTCCACTTCGCCCATGCCGCTGGCCTGCTCCGGGCTCATGTACGTCGGGGTCCCGATGGCCATGCCGGTCTGGGTCAGGGAGCCGTTGCTGCTCACCGCCTTGCCGATGCCGAAGTCCGCCACCATCGCATTGCCCTCGTGGAGCAGGATGTTCTCCGGCTTGATGTCGCGATGGACCACGTGCTGGCGGTGGGCGTAGTCCAGGGCCGAGGCGATTTCGCGGGTGATCCGGATGGCTTCCTCGAAGGGGAGCTGGCGTTCGCGCTCCAGCCGCTCCCGCAGCGACCGGCCTTCCATGCTGGGCATGACATAGAAGAGGAGCCCGCCCGCTTCGCCCGAGTCGTAGACCGCCAGGATGTGGGGGTGGGTGAGTCCGGCGGCCATCCGGATCTCGCGGAGGAAGCGCTCGGCTCCGATCTCGGCGGAGATCTCCGGCCGGAGGATCTTCACGGCCACGCGGCGGTCGTGCCGGACATCGCGGGCCAGGTACACCACGGCCATGCCGCCATGCCCGAGCTCCCGCTCGAGCACGTAACGACCCGCCAGTCCCTGCGACACCCGGTCTATAAGAGAGGTGGTCACCGCGGAAACATGCGCCCGGATAGCTGCCGGGGCCAGTCGATTCGCGCCGCGCCAATCTCAAGGCCGCAAGTCGGGATTCGGTCAGTTGACGGTTTCCTGGCTCGACTATGCCCAAGCTCGGCTTGACCGCTAAGTCGTTATATGTAGACTTACGTATGGCTCGCCGCCCACCCCGCTATTCCCCGGCCGCGCACCTGGTCCTGCAACACTGCCTGGCCGCTCCCACTCGCTGGTTCCATGGCTACACGCTGATCCAGCAACTGGGCCTGTCGTCGGGGACACTATATCCCGTCCTGATGCGGTTGGCCGAGGGCGGGTGGCTCGACACCGCCTGGGAAGCCGCCCGGCGGGCCGGGCGGCCTCCCCGTCACCTCTATCGCCTGGCGAACGGGGCCACCTCCGATGCGCGGGCCCTGGTACGGCGTTGGAATGAGCGCGGGGTTCCGATTCCCGCGCTCCGTCACGCGACCTGATGGGCCCCCGGGTCCTTGCCGCCGTCGGGCGGCTGCTTCCCCCACCCTGGCGAGACTGGGCCCGGGCGATGACCGCCGAGCTGGATGAGATCCCGTCCGGCATTGTTCGACGGCGATTTGTGCGGGGATGCGTCGGCGCCATTCTTCTCAAAGCGATCGAACTGCGGATTCGGGGATGGCTGGCCCAGCCGGTCTGGCTGCTGCTTGTCCTGGCCGCCGGTGTTCTCATCGCCCTGCTGGATCGGGCCAGTGACAGCCGCACCCCGATGTGGCTCACGCTTCTGGCCGGCAGCGCCCTGCTGGGGTGGTTTCGTCCGGCCGCGGCCTGGCGCTGGGGGGTCCTGCTCGCCATCGGAATCCCGCTCCTGACCCTGGCCGACCCGGCGGATGGTGCCTACGCCCGGGACCGGGCCGACGCCGGGTACGGTCTGCTGCCCGCCGTGGCGCTGGCGGCCATTACGGGGTTCTGCCGCCGCCGGTTCGGTGCGGCCTGGCTGCCACTGGTGCTCCTCGCTCCCGGTCAGGGCCTCGTGCCGGACTCCGCGACTGCCCAGGCGCCGGCACCACGGCGTCAACTGACCCCGGCCGATCTCTCGGGTTTCGCCGATTCAATCTTCGCGGAGTACCTGCGGCTTTCACCCGAGCCCAGTCTGGCGCTGGTAGTGGTGAAGGACGACTCCATCCTCTTTGCGCGCGGGTACGGCAGCAAGGATCCATCGAGCCGCGAACCGGTCGATCCGGAAGCAACGGTGTTCTGGCTCGGTTCTCTCTCGAAGCTGATCACGGCCGATGCAGTAATGCGCGAAATCGACAGGGGACGGCTCACGCTCGATGCCGCCGCGGGGAACTACCTGGACTGGCCGCTCCCCTCTCGCGCCGGATGGCAAGCGGTCACCGTTCGGAATCTGTTGACCCACACCTCCGGCCTCGACGAGCCGTTCATGGCCGGCACCGCCGACCGTCCCGAGGAGCTGATCGCGCTGCCAGAGTATCTCGCGCGGGTCCACTGGCGCGCCGGCCATCGGCCGGGAGAGCTCCTGCGCTACTCCAACCACGGCATGGCGCTCGCCGGCCTGCTGGTGGAGCGGGTCAGTGCTACTCCCTTCGCGGAGTACGTCGAACGCGAGATCTTCGGCCCGCTGGCGATGAGGCACTCGAGCTTCCGGCAGCCGATGGACCGGGAATTGTCACGTCGTCTGGCCGTGGCGGGGACCGACGCCCGGGCCGACTTCCTGCT
>DASTEX010000236.1:0-6395 GCA_035709185.1 Gemmatimonadales bacterium | reverse complement strand
CAGATCGATCGCCCCGGTGGAGTCGTTGCGGAACAGGACCCGGCGCCAGCTGCGCCCGCCATCGGTGGATTTGTAGATCCCCCGCTCGGGACTGGCGCCGAAGACCTGCCCCAGGGCGGCGACGTACACCAGGTCGGGGTTGCGGGGATGCACCCGGATCTTGCCGATGTGACGGGTCTCGACCAGTCCCATGTACTGCCAGGTGCGGCCGGCATCGGTGGTCTTGTAGACCCCGTCACCATGGGAGGTGTTCCCCCGGATGGGGAACTCGCCGCCGCCCACATATACGATGTCAGGATTGGACTCCGCCACCGCGATTGCACCGATGGTGCCGCCGAAGTACCGGTCGCTCGCGGGGGTCCAGTTGACCCCGCCGTCGGTGGTCTTGAACACGCCCCCGCCGGTCGTGCCCATCCAGTACTCGTTGGGCCTCGCCTGGGATCCGGCCGCGGCCACCGAGCGCCCGCCCCGGAGCGGGCCGGTATTGCGCCAGCGGAGCGAGCTGTAGACGGTGGTATCGATGGACTGGGCCGGCAACGGGAGGGGGGCGCCGAGGACCAGCGCCGCGGTGAGCCAATGGAGCGCAATCTTCACGGTGGAGTTCCGGGTGGGGTCGGAACCCAAATTCTACCAGTCGCGAGTCGTTGGTCGCTAGTCGCCAGCTTGCTCCTCGGCTCGGCGGCGCTCCAGTCTCCTCACCACCGACCTACCATCGGCCGCTCGACTGGGGCACTGGTCCGGCGGTCGGGGGCGCAGCCGAAGTGGCCCCGGCGAGGAAGCCGAAACCCGAGGGGACAAGGAGCAGGCTGACGACCAGCGACTAACGACTCACGACTACTCCGCCCTGAGGGCGACCCCCGGATCCACCGTCATGGCCCGGCGGGCCGGAACCACGCTGGCGCAGAGGGCGGCCCCCACCAGCGCCAGGCTCACGGTCGTGAAGATCACCGGATCGAAGGCGCTCACGCCTAACAGGAAGGTGCTGAGCCCGCGGGTCACGCCCAGCGCGATCACCAGGCCGACCCCGGCCCCGATCGCGGCCAGCCGAAGACCGTGCCCCAGCACCAGCCAGGAGATCTGCCGCTGGCCCGCACCGAGCACCCGGCGGATGCCCAGCTCGCGTTCCCGCTGGGTCACGGTGTAGGCCATCACGCCGTAGACACCGATCAGGGCCAGGACCAGGGCCATCGCGCCGAAGCTGCCCAGCAGTTTCGGCATGATCTTGGGGCCCTGGCTTGCCAGCCGGACATGCTCTTCCAGCGTGCGCAGCGAGTACACCGGCAGGCCCGGGGCAATCGAGCCGACCGCCTCCCGGACCGGTCCGGCCAGCGGCACCGGATCACCACTGGTGCGGATCACGAACTGGGGGGCGCGGACCGGGCGCTGGAGCGCCGGGTAATACACGATGGGCGGGGCGGGATCGTCGGTTCCGAACTCGCGGACGTCGGCCACGACCCCGACGATCTCCCAGGTGATGTCGGCCATGACGATCCGCTGCCCCACGGGATCGCCCTCGGGCCAGTGCCGCCGGGCAAAGGTCTCGTTCACCAGCATGACCGGGGATGATCCGGTACGGTCCGATTCGGTCAGATCGCGCCCCCGGGTGAGCCCAATGCCCAGCGCGGTGGTGAAGCCGGGGAAGACGCCCCGGTGCTGGGTGACCGGGCGCTCGCCTTCGCGCGGCGGCGGAGCGCCTTCCACTGTATAGTAGGCGCCGTTGCCGCCGGTGAGCGGCAGCTGTGACATTCCGCTGGCGACCGTCACTCCGGGGAGGGCGCGCAGCTTTCCGAGCAGCGTTTCCTGCAGCAGGGTGACTTCGGTGCTGTCGGGAAACTCGCGGCTGCCCAGCGTGAGACCGAACGCGAGCACCTGGCGGGCGTCGAAGCCCGTGGGCTCGGTCTGCATTCGCCAGGCTCCCTTGAGCATGAGGCCGGCCGAGATCAGGAGCACCTGGGCCAGGGCCACTTCCCCGACGACGAATGCGGTACGGAGCCGGCGATGCTTGAGCCCGGTCGACCCGCCTCGCCCGCCCGCCTCCGCCAGCGCCCCGGTCAGTCCACCCGAGGTCACCTGCAGCGCCGGGGCGGTCCCGAACACCAGGCCCGCCAGCCCGGAGACCATCACGGCGTAAACCAGAATCCGCCCGTCCAGCGCCAGTTGGTCGACCCGGGGGAAATCCGACGGCATGATCGAGCGAAACAGGTCCAGGCCCCAGATGGATCCCGCGACGCCCAGGACACAGCCCAGTGAGGCGAGGACCAGGCTCTCGGTCAGGAGTTCGCGAACCAGCCGGTGCCGGCCGGCACCGAGCGCGGCCCGGACCGACAGTTCGCGGGAACGGGCGGCGCCGCGGGCGAGCAGCAGGTTGGCAACATTGGCGCAGGCGATGAGGAGGACGAAGAACACCGCCACCAGGCAGATAGTCCCCGCCTGCCGGGCCTCGGGTTCGACTACCTCGTCATGCAGCCGCATGACCTGCACACCCATCCCCGTGTTGCTGCCGGGATAGCTCGCTTCCAGCGTCCGGGCGATACCGGACAGTTCGGCCTGTGCCGATGCCAGCGTTGCCCCCGGCTGCAGCCGTCCCACGACCCGGAGGTACCGGCTGTCGCGGCTCTCCTCGATCACGGTCATCGGGGTCCAGAGATCGATCGTGTTTTCCGGGAAGGTGAAGGCCGGCTCCATCACCCCAACGACGGCCACGGCCTGACCGTCCAGCCGGATGGTGCGGCCGATGATGCCGGGGTCGGCCTCGAACCGTTCCCGCCAGAACCGGTCGCTGATCACCGCCACGGCATCCCGACCGGGCTGCTCTTCTTCCGGGCTGAACCCTCGGCCCAGGGCCACCGTCGCTCCCAGGATCCTGAAGAAATCAGGACCGACCCGGGCCCCGACTGCTCGCATCGGCGCCTCGGTGTCGTCCGAGAGGTTGAAACTCGAGCCCCGATACGCTGCCAGAGTCAGTGTGCGGCTCTGCCGCCGCCAGTCGACGAAGTCCGCCATCGAGATGCTGGTCTGATCCCATCCCCGGGAGGGGTTGGTGGACCAGAGGTGAACCAGCCGATCCGGGTCGGGGAACGGCAACGGGCGGAGGAGCATGATATCGACCGCCGCAAACAGCGTGACGTTGACGGCAATACCGAGCGCCAGGGAGAGGGTGGCCACCGCCACCAGGCCCGGACTCCGGCGCAGGGACCGGAGCGCGAACCGGAGATCGCGCAGGAGAGTGTCCATGGTGACCGTCTTACGGCCGGCCTTCATTCGACGTTTCAAATTGCACGTTTCAGCCAGGAAACGGCCCGGCGCAGGAGGGTACTCGGAACTGGGTAGCGGGGTTGGGTACTGGGTACTGGGTGCCGGCGCTTGCAACCCTTTCCCCGATCCCAGCATCAGATGAAGTGCAGCACCGCAGGACTGGTGGAAATGGCGGAACAGCTGGGGGTACCGATGGTTATGCGTTGCGACACTGAGACGGTCCTGGCGTACGAGTTGTTCGATCGTGAGGGAAATGCGCTGGGAAGGATCCTCATGCCACGGGACGAAGTGTTCGTAGGGCCCCAGGCTGGTACCGTACTGCTCCGCCGGGAAATGCCGTCCCTGTATTCGCGATTCCATCGGGATGGCAAGCCTCCTGCCAGGGCGGCGTGACACGGGACGAACGACCTGGTTGGGGAAGGGGCCGAAGTCAGGCCCCTTTTTCCTTAGGGAGGAAGGGGAAATGCGGAGGGGTGAACACGATTGCATAATGCAGACTGCAGAATGCAGGGTGTTGAAGGGTTCTCTTCGCGGACTTCCAGCTTCATTCCCGGATTCCAATCGGCATTACCCAGTACCCAGTACCGCCTCTTGGTCCTGAGTCCTAAGTCCTAAGTCCTTGGTTAAGTTTGCAGCGATGCTTCGCAGCACCCTCCCGGTGTTCATCGCGTTTCTCCTGGTCCGGCCCGTAGCGGCCCAGACGGAAACCGGCAACAGTCCCCTGGTCGATTCCATCGTGCACGCCGCTGAACTGGCGTTGCATGAGGGCCGGCCCTGGCGGGCCACGCTCACGGTCGCACCGCTGCTCGAGTCTTCCATCACCCGAACCCCCGAGGTCCTGCTGCTGGCCGCGCGGGCAGCGGCCGGCTGGGAGGGGTGGGCCACCGTGGTCCGGTTGCTGAAAGACGAACCGTGGCTGGACCTGCTGGACGAAGGAGAAGGCCGGGCCCTGCTGGGGCGAGCCCTGCTCGAACGGGGCGATCCTGCCGCGGCTGAACAGGCTCGACGGTCGATCCTCCTCGCCGTCAACGCCGACCGGAGAGGAGCGCGGCTGGTTACGCTGGCCCGGGCCCACGATCGCGCCCAGCGGTATGACAGTGCCGCGGTCGCCTGGGCCCGGGCCGCGATGAACCTCCCGCACGTGGGCGAGTGGCTGTGGCTTCGCACCGCTGGCGCCGTCGCCGACAGCAGCGCGCGGCGGGTGGTCTATGCCAAAATCGATGACCCCATCACCACCAGCCGGATTCCCTGGATCGAGGCGCTCGCGCGCGAGCGCTTCGGCGACACGCTGGGCGCGGCACGACTCTACGAGCAGGTCGGTTCCCGGGTCAGCGCCCTGGGGCTCCGGATCGCGGCGGCCCGGGATTCGGCCGCACGGATCCAGCTTCGGCGCCAGCTGATCGAGCGGCTGCCTCAAATCCCGCGCGGCGAAATCGGCACGGCGATTGACCTGCTCGACCGGTGGTTCAGCCCGCTTCCGTTGACCGACCAGATCGTGGTCGCACGGCGAGCGGCCGCGGCCGGATTGCTGGAGCGCGCCGCGCGCGGGTTCGCCCGGTCGGGTGGCCCGGGCATCTTCACACCGGAAGATCGGATCACCTACGGGATGGTTCTCGCCCGATTGGGACGGCACCAGGACGCGATCGGACAATTCGAGCGGGTCCGGGACCGGGCCTGGCTGGCGCAAGCCCGATATCACCGCGCCCGGAGTCTGTTCCCTACCAGGGGAAACGAGGCGGGGCTCGCGGCCCTGCGCGGGGTGCGCGACTCCTTCCCCCGGGACAGCATCTGGGCAGCGACGGCCGGCTGGCTCATCGCCGATGCCTCGGTGGACGACGGCGCCGATTCACTGGCGCTGGCGCAGTTCCGGCTCGTGGCGGAGCGGTATCCCACCACCAGTCATGGCGCGCGTTCGGCTTTCCAGGCCGGTCTGATCACGTTCCTTAGAAGCGAGTACCCGGGCGCCGCACAACAGTTCGACGCCATCGCTGACCGGCGGCCCGGGTCGGGTGAAGCCACGGCGGGCTATTACTGGTCCGGCCGGGCGTGGGAAAAGGCCGGTGACACGGCCCGGGCGCGGATCCGCTGGCGTACGCTGGTCGACAGCTTTCCCCAGTCCTATTACGCGGTTCCTGCCGCCCGCCGGCTGGGCGAACCCCCATGGAAGCCGGCTGCCGCGCCGCCCTTCGCTCTGCCCGATTCCGCGGTCATGGCAGGACTCGAACGAGGAGCGGCCCTCCGCTCCCTGGGGTTGGATTTCGAGTCGAGGCAGGAGTTCGACCGGGTTCAGCGGCTTCAGGGGACTATTACCGATCTGACCGGCGCGGGCCGCGCCTTCCTCGAAGCCGGTCATCCCTCGCGCGCTCTGCGCATGGCGCAGCGAGCCCTCGATCGGGGCGCGGTTCACGATGACGAGCTGCTGCGGTTGCTCTATCCCCTGCCCGCCCGTGAAGTACTGGAAACCGAGGCCCGGCTGTTCGGACTGGCACCGTCGCTCATGGCGGGGTTGATCCGCCAGGAATCAGCCTTCGATCCCGAGGCGCGCTCGCAGGCGGACGCCCGCGGGCTGATGCAGGTCCTGCCTTCGGTCGGCGCCGAGTATGCACGGCGCGAGCGGCTGCCGGAATGGGACACCGTGCTGCTCTACCAGCCGGACGTAAACATGCACTTCGGCCTGCTGCACTTCGCCGAGGCCCTCGAAGCCTGCGGCGGCTCGATCGAAGCCGCGCTGGCGGCGTACAACGCCGGCGCCACGCCGGTGAATCGCTGGCTCACTCGGCAAGGCACTTCCGATCCCGAGGTGTTCATCGAGCGGATTCCCTACGTGGAAACCAGGGACTACGTCAGGAGAGTGCTGTACAATCAGGCGAGATACGACTTTCTGTACCATAGTCGCTAGTCGCTGGTCGTCAGCTGTCAGCTGTCAGCTGTCAGCTATCAGTGTCAGCTACCAGCTAAGGCGTTCTTGGAATGGGTCCCTGCTCACCGCTCACGGCTCACGGCTCACGCCTAACGGCTAACGAGGATAGCCGCCTGGCCTGTTCGACTCCCTCGATGGCAGTCATTCCCGCTCCCCGCATTTCGCGCAGGCTGAGCGGCCGGTCGCGCTGGTTGCGGTCTCGCCCGCTGCGGTCCGGATC
>DASTEX010000235.1:0-6135 GCA_035709185.1 Gemmatimonadales bacterium | reverse complement strand
TGATCCCGGCCGGGCGACAAGCGCTCATCTACGTCCTGGTCACTACCGACCCCGCGTCGGCTCCCCGCTCGCTGAGCCACCGCTTCCACATCACGCATCCCGATTCACTCGATGCGCCAGCGCGGGACACGTTGCGCGGCCCCGACATTCCGGTGGATTCAGCCTCGCCGCCGGTGCTCTCGGCCCCGCTCAAGGCCGGGCCCTGGCTTGCAGCCAACGGACCAGGGAACCTGTCCGGCCATCGCCGCACCGTCATCCCGGTCGCGGGCCAGGCGCGGGTGGCCCAGCGCTTCGCCACCGACTGGGTCAAGCTGGGACCCGATGGCCGCCTGTGGCAGGGGGACTCCACCAGGAACGAGAACTGGTACGGCTACCGGGAACCACTACTCGCGGTAGCCGCAGGCGTGGTGGTCGACCTCAAGGACGGCATTCCCGAGAACGTGCCGCTCTCGCCCAACCGGGCGGTGCCGGTCACCATGGAAACCGTGGGCGGCAACTACGTGATCATCGACCTGGGTGGGGGACGGTACGCCTTCTATGCCCACATCATCCCCGGGTCGATCAAGGTCAGGAAGGGCGACCGGGTCCAGCCGGGGCAGGAGATCGGGCTGTTAGGCAACTCCGGCAACTCCGACGCCCCGCACCTGCATTTCCACCTGGGCGATGCGCCCTCCCCGCTCGGCACCGAAGGGCTTCCCTTCCTGATCGACAGCTTCGAGAAGCTGGGTGTGGCCAGCGAAAATTTCCTCCTCCCATTCTCGACGACCGGCTCGCCGGACCGGCGCAGGGCGGAGCTTCCGCTGCAGAATCACGTGGTGCGGTTTCCCTAGACGGTCGGACGGGCGGACGGGCGGACGGTCCGAAGAACACGTACAAAGCATGAGCGGGCCGCGAAGGCCCGCTCAGTCATTCCAAGTGCCGACCGCCTGCCCGCCCGCCCGCCGACCGTCAGAGGTCCGGCGTCGTCGGAATCGAGTCCCGCCACATCCGGATGTACTGCCGGAACAGCTCCGCATACTCACCGGTATTGATCGGGGTGGCGCTGGGGTCGATCACCATTGCGCTCAGCCGATCGGCGTTCTTGACGGCCTTGGCGAAGGTGGAGTCGGCCTTGAGGGCGTTCTCGTACGCCTGTTTCGCTTCCGCCAGGTGGCCGCTCAGCTCGAGCGCCATGCCGAGGTTGTTCTGGAACACCGGCGAAGTGGGCCGGAGCTGCACCGCGCGTGACAGCGGGGCCAGGGCAGACGGGGCGTCGTTCTGCTCGATGTACAGCACGCCCAGGTTGTTCATCGCCCACACGTCGCGTTCATCGGCCACCAGGGCCTGCCGGTAGGCCGATACCGCCGAGTCGACGTTCCCCTTTGCATGGTGAACCCGGGCCAGGAGCCGCAGGCCGTCGTTCGAGGTGGAATCGAGCAGACGCGCGGCCTCGATCCGTTCCCGCGCCTCACCCGGCCGGCCCAGATCGATCAGCACCCGGGCCGAATTCAGCAGGCTCTTCACGTGCTTCGGATCGCGCTTGATCGCCTCGTCGAAGGCCCGCTCCGCACCGGTCAGATCGCCACTCCGCCAGGCCGCGAGCCCCAGCATGTAATGGCCCCAGGCGTTCTCCGGCCGGGACTCGACGTACACCGTGAACAGAGTCTTCGCCCGGCTGTAATCGCCCGACTGGAACACCCTCTCGGCGTCCTCGTAGGTCACCCCGGCCGGAATCGGCGGGCTGCTCTCGGTGACGGTCACGGGGCCGCTGGTCTGGATCACCGGCGTGGTCGCGGCCGGCGTTTCAGCCTGGTCGGCCGACTGGACCCGGGGTACCTCTTCGCCGCCGCCACAGGCGACGAGCCCCAGGGTGAGAATGGAAGCCGCCAGCCAGTACTGGCGATCGCGGGTGAGCTCTGCGGTGCGGATCATGTCTCTCTCCAGGGTTAGGCGCCCCGGTCGCCGTTGGTGTCGTCGGGGTCGGCCAGGAGAAAGGCAAGAAATGCCGCGGTTATCAGCTGACGGATTCGAGTGAGGTGTAAGGAGTTAGGAGGCCAGCCCCGTTGAACCGTGTCCTGCGGGACACAAACCGTATTCTGTAGCAGTGTCCCCGGCTACACTTCCCGGCAAGCTTTGAGAGTCGTTCCTGGATGCTCGAGAATCAGGGACGGCGGATCTCGAGCCGGCGCATGATCTTCAACAGGCTGGCGTGGTCGGCCAGGCCTAACGCCTCGGCCGTCTTCGTCACGTGCCAGCCATGCCGCTCCAGGGCGGCCAGGATGATTCCCCGCTCGGCGGCGGTCTTGAGGTCCTGATAGGTACGGGGTGCTTCGCCCGCCGGCGGCTGGCCCCGGATCTCGGGCGGCACGTGCTCCCCTCGGATGGTTTCTCCGTCGGCCGTCACCACCAGCCGCTCCACGATGTTGCGGAGCTCGCGCACGTTGTTCCGGTGCCAGTCGTAGGCCACCAGCAGCTCCCGGGCTTCACCCGAGAGCTTGCGGGGCAGGACGCCGAAGCGCTGGCAGGTCTCCTCCAGGAACCGCTCCGCCAGCACGGCGACGTCTTCCCGCCGGTTCCGGAGCGGCGGCACCACGATGGTGTGCACGTTGAGCCGGTACAGCAGGTCGTCCCGGAATCGTCCCTCCTTCACTTCGCTGTCCAGGTTGCGGTTGGTGGCGGCGAGCACCCGGGTGTCGACCGGAATGGTGCGGGTGGCGCCGACCCGGGTGATCTCCCTTCCTTCCAGGACCCGGAGCAGCTTGGACTGCATGGCGAGTGGCAGCTCACCCACTTCATCGAGAAAGAGGGTGCCGCCCGAGGCGGCCTCGAAGGCGCCCTTCCGCTGGGCCACGGCGCCGGTGAACGCCCCGCGCTCGTGGCCGAACAGCTCGCTCTCCACCAGCTGCTCCGGCAGGGCGGCGCAGTTGATGGCGATGAACGGCCCGGTGGGATGCTTCCCCAGCCGGTGGAGCTCGCGGGCCACCAGCTCCTTGCCGGTCCCGCTTTCGCCCAGGATCAGCACGCTGCTGGGAATGGGTGCGACCCGGGCGATCGCATCCCGCAGTTGGGTGATCGCCGGGCTGATGCCGAGCAACGCGCTCTCTCCCAGCCGCTGCTGGAGGGCGAACACTTCGCGCCGGAGCCGGTGTCGCTCGATGGCGCTCTCCACCTCCTGCGCCACCCGCTCCATCGGCTCGGCCTTGTCGATGAAGCTCATGGCACCCAGCCGGATGGCCTGGATGCACCGGTCGAAGTCGCCGGTGCCGGTGTAGACGATCACCGGCGTGTCGTTCCCCTGGTGCTTGAGCCGGCGGAGCACCTCGAAGCCATCCATGCCCGGCATCTCGAGGTCGAGGATCATGCAGTCGGTTCCGTCCTCCGCCAGCCGCTCTAACGCGGACTTTCCAGACGACGCCACCGTCACCTCGTGCCCGCCTAACCGCTCCAGGTCGTAGGCGTACTGCTCCGCCAGCGTGACCACGTCGTCCACCACCAGGATCCGGCTCATGCCGTGTGGATCTCCACCGAGAAGGTGCTGCCCTTGCTGGGGCCGGTTTCCACCCGCAGGGTCCCGCCCAGGTCGTTCACCAGCCGCCGGACCACGGACAGTCCCAATCCGGTGCCGGCAGGCTTGGTGGTATGGAAGTCATCGAACGCCTGCTCCAGCTCCTGGGCGCTCATGCCCCGTCCGGTATCGGAGACGCTCAGGCGGATCCGCTGCTCATGATTGCTGCTCACCAGCTGCGAAACCAGCGTGACCACTCCCGGCTGACCCTCGAGTGCGTCGATCGCGTTGCTGACCAGGTTCTCCACGATCCGGCGGAGGGCGACGCCATCGGCCCGCACCGGGGGAAGATGGGCCGGGGCATCGACATGAAATTCCACCCCATCGACCGCCGACGCCCGGGCGACGTCCATCAGCAGCGCGCTCACGTCGGTGGCGCCGCGATCGATGGCCGGCGCCAGGCGGGCGTAATTGCGGGCCAGGTCTTCCAGGTAGGCCACGCTCGACTCCAGCGTCTGCCGCCGCTCGGCGAAGATGGCCGGCAGCTGCTCCGGATGCTTCTGCGAGGTGTCCGCCAGGTGGCGCAGCACGTGGCGGATGGGCGCCAGCCCGTTCTTGACGTCGTGATTGATCTGCCGGGCCAGGTCACCCGTAGCCGCGCGGCGCTCGGCTTCCCGCAGCCGGATGGCGGACTGGCGGAGACGGGTGGTCATGGCGGCCAGGAGATTGCCTAACGCCCCGATCTCGTCCTTGCGCTCCGTGGCGAAGTCCTGGTCCAGCTGGTCGAGGTCCACCTGGCTGGTCTTCTCCGCCAGCCGGGCCAGGGGGCGGGACAGCATCGCGGCCATCAGCAGCCCAAAGAGCACGGCCAGCAACAGCATGGCGCCGGCGGTGAGCACCAGCCAGCGATCCACCCGAACCCGCAGGTCCTGCATCGGCCGGGGATCGCGGATAATGACGAGGGCCGAGGTCGTGACCGACCCGTTGTCGAGCGCGTCGTAGTGCGGGATCGGGATGGTCACCGCGGCGCCGGGCTGGCGTTGTCCTTCACCCACCAGGCTGACGGTAATCTCGTCCTGGGGGACCAGGGCCGCGGCGGTGGCCGCGTCGAACGGAACGCCGCCCACCAGGTAGTAGCGCCGGCCCGCCACGCTGAACGAGTCCACCGCGGCGAGCGCCTGGATGTCGCCGTCGGCCGCGGGCAGGCGAACCAGCGCCGGGCCGCGATGCACCGTGGAGAGCGCCGCGGTGAGCCCGGGGTCGAGCCGGCCGAATTCGTTGCGGAAGTGCCCCGAGCTCAGGACCGTCCCTGCGGAATCGAGGACCCGCAGCAGCGTCAGTCCGCCGGCCGCCATCGCCTCGCCGGCCCAGTCCAGCAGCCACGACCGCTCCGGCGCGTTCGCCACTCCGGTCGCGAGCCGGAACCGGTTGTCCGTCTCGAGCCCCGCCGCCAGGGTACGTAGCTGGGTCCGAAGTCGGTCGGTTCGGCCGGTGAGGTCATTCCGCAGCACGCTGACGAGGGCCTCGATCCGCTGGTTCGCCTGGGCATCGAGCCGGCGGGTCATCTCCCGCCGCACCCCGTAGCCCAGCAGACCGAGAGGAATCACGGTCGCTGCCGCGAAGGCCAGGGCCAGACGGGTCCGGAATCTCACGGCGCCGGTCCGAAGCGGATGCCGTCCGCCGTGACGAGGAACGCCGGAACACCGGGCCTCACAATGGCCGTCGCCCGGATCTGAATCAGGGGTTCAATGCGCCAGCCTGGGGGCAGCGGAGTGACCCCTTCGCAGCCGCCCGGCCGGAGCCGGGGGAGCGGAAAGACGAATGCCGCTGCGGCCCCGCGGGCGGTGATGGTGTCGAACTGCGTCGGAGAGAACGGAATCAACCGCCGGGGCCCTGCTGGGCCAACCACCGCCACCAGCCGCTCGGCCACGGCCCGGGCGATGGGATCGTGGTCGCTGATTCCGATCCCGGGAAGGCGATAGACCGGGTTGTTCTGCGGAACCCGGCAGGACTCCTCCGGGCCCCACCACCCGAGCGAGTCGGCCGGAATGGCGTGTCCCCGCATGGCATCCCGCGCGATTTCGTCGCGCAGACGGGCGGTCAGCTCAAGGGGCGGCGCCTCCCGGGGGAACCCGATGACATAAATGGTCGACCATGCCAGCGGCACCAGGCGGACGTCGCCCCGGCTCCGCGCATAATCGATCGCGGGTCCGCTGGTAGTGACTACGACGTCCACGCCCCCATCGATCAGGTCACGCGGATCCGCCCCTCGCGCGATGACCTCCAGCCGGAGGGCAGGGAGGCTCGAATCGCCGGGAACAAGGAGGGAATCGCCGGATCGGGCAAAGGTCGAGGCGGGCGGTGTGATCGGCTGGAACCGGCAATCCAGCAGGCTCGCCGAGGAAGCCAGATGCCGGTTGATGAACGGGGGAATCTCGCCGGCGGGCAGGGCAACCACGATGGTGTCCCGGATGCGGGTTCCCTGTGCAGGCATCAGGCAGGGATTGGCCTCGGCCTGGGGCGATGGCACCGCCTGTGGTCTGCAGCCGGGCGACACAATCATCAGCATTGCAGCCAGACGGCCGTGGTGCGAGTTGATCCTCACAGTCCCAGTACCGCCCGCACCAGCAGCACCATGACCCAGACACCTC
>DASTEX010000234.1:0-4563 GCA_035709185.1 Gemmatimonadales bacterium | reverse complement strand
GTTCACCACCAGCTCCAGGCCCTCGTTCTTGGTCTTGCCGACGTTCCGGAACTGCCCGGCCGGGCTTCCGGCCGACGGCGGCGTCGTGACGTTGATCAGGGCGTCCTTGGTGACCTTGTGGTAGCCGGTGAACTCGATGGCGACCCGGCTGTCGAAGAGACCGAGATCGAATCCGCCTTCGAATTCGGTGGACCGCTCGGCCTTCAGGTTCACGTCACCGAAATTGCCCAGGATTACCGCCGGCGAAACCACGCCGGCGACCGCGGCCTGGGAAGCGTTGTAGGTTTCCAGCGCCACCGGGCCCACCGGCTGCTGTCCCGCTTGGCCGAACGAGGCCCGCACCCGGAGCGAGCTGATCGTGCCGCTCTCGAACCACGGCATCAGGTAGCTCGCCGCCGCCTTGGGATAGAAAATGGTGCGGGCGTCGATACCAGTGCTCGAGTTCTGGTCGAACCGGATCGATCCGGTCACGAACAGCCGGTCATCCAGCCCGAAGACCTGTTCCATGTAACCGCCGACCACCTTGGTGATCGTGGTCTGCTCGGTCAGCCGCTTGACCGAGGCTGCGGTGACGGTCACACTGCCGGGAGGCAGGATGTCGCCGTTGCCGTTGGTCCCGTGCAGATTGTTCTCACTGTACTGGAACCCGGCGGAGGTCTTGGACGTCACCCGGTTGGTCAGGTCGAAGTTGGCAGTGGCTCCCACATCGGCCGAGTAGATCGACCAGTTGAGCCGGGCCTCGCCCGCAAACCCCTGTTTGTCGATCGAGAAGGCGGGCCCCTCTCCGAAGCGGTTGAGCTGCTGCTCGCCCTGCTCGGTGATGTCCGCTCCCGCGGTGCCCCGGAGGGTCAGCCAGGTGAAGGGGTTGTAGCTGGCCGTGGCCGATCCGGTCACCCGGTTCACCCGCTGCACCGTCAGCCGCTGGAAGGTCTCGCCCGGACGGAAGAAGCCCCAGGCCAGGGCGTCGTTCACCCCTCCTCGACCATCGCCGTTCAGGCCGCTCGAGTGAATCCCGCGGACGTTGTTGTCGTTCTGCGGGAACCGGGTGGTGTTGGTGACGTACCCGATGTTGACCGCGGCGGAGGCCTTGGGCGAAATCACGAAGTTGGTGTTGGCCCGGAGGCTCCACTTGTTCTGGTTGCTGGGGGTCAGCTCGTCTTCCCGCAGCTCGGTCCGGCCGCTCGCCTCGAGGATGCGGCGCTGCTCCATTTCCGGCATCTCGAAAATGCTGCGTTCCTCTTCCCACTCGCCCGAGACGAAGTACTGCACCACGTCGGTCCCGCCCGAGACGCTGCCGCCCCACTGCTGGCGCCGCCCGGTAGTGAGCGGCGTGGTGGAGTCGTTCTCCATCGGGCTGAAGCGGAAGATCTGGGCAATCGTGCAGGTGCCGTCGACGGTCTGGATCAGGCGGCAGCGGGTGGTGCCGGCCGGCACCGGATCCGCCGAGCTCGATCCGAAGACGTTGTCAGGATAGTCGTTCCGGTCCTCGATGATTCCCTGCTCCAGCCAGAAGTTCCACCGGGCCCGTCCCGCCACGCCCCGCTTGGTGGTGATCAGGATGACGCCGTTGGATCCGCCGGTGCCGTAAATCGCGGATGCCGAGGGGCCCTTGAGGATCTGGATGTCGGAGATGTCCTCGGCGTTGATGTCGGCCAGGCGCGAAGCCTGTTGCGCCCCCAGCCCGAACTGGCTGGCGCTGTTGGAGGCGTTGATCCGCACGCCGTCCACAATGTAGAGCGGCTCGTTGCTCAGCGAGACCGAGTTCGCGCCTCGGATCCGGATCCGCGGACCGGTGCCGGTGGTGCCCGACGTCGGCATGACGGTGACACCGGGCGCCCGGGCCGTGATGATCTGGGAGATGTTCGTAATCGGAAGCTTGTCGACCAGCGGAGCGACCTGGATCGAGTGGATGGTGTTGCCGACCTCGAGTTTGCGGGCCTCACCGGTGGAGGTGGTGGTGATCTCCTCCAGGGTGTATGGCGCCGGCTCCATGCTGAAGTCGAGCGTCACGGTCTGACCGGCGGTCACCGTGACCGGCAAGGTCCGCTGGGAGTAACCCAGCCGGATCACCCGGATGTTGTGCGACCCCACCGGAACGCCCCGGAGGGTGTAGACGCCCTCGCGGTTGGTAGCGGTCGCCAGGTTGGTGCCGACCACCGACACCCGTGCTGTCTCGAGCGGCCCGCTACCGGCGCCGGTCCCCACGACCCGACCGGTGACGATACCAGTGGCCTCCTGGGCGCGGAGCGAGACCGCGCCCAGCAGCGCCAAGGCCAGGCCCGAGACCACCACTCTGCGGAAGATGGTGTTCATTTCGGCCCTCAATTGTGATGGAGTGAACTGCCCTCCCCGCCGACTCCGGCCCGCCGGAAGGCGGACCCGGTTTCTACCGTCATAGCTGAATGTGGATTCTTGCGGGGCAAAGACTCTGCAAGAACAAGAAGCAAGCCATTGAGTAACACTCAGTTAACTCATTATAGTACAATGGCTTATAGTAATTTCCCGATCCCGCTTGTGTCACACTGACACAAGCCGCGAAATGTCTAATCGACACGGCGGACGGCCGGCGACCGCAGCTTTCGCCGAATGCCAGTGGTATAAGGCGCGGACTCCTGGCTTCAGGTCCGCCTGCCCGCCTGCCCGCCGGCCCGCCGGTTGTTTACATTCTCCTCTTGCAGTGGTGTTCCCCAGATCTCCTGCAATGGTGCCAATGAAAACCCACCGTCTAGCCGCGGCGGCCCTGGTGGTCGCTGCCTCCTGTGGCCGGGCCCTGCCTCCGGCCGAGCCCGAGATGGTCGTCGAGTGGATGCAGAACTACTACGGGCTCATCCGCGCGGAGCGAATATCGCCTCCGGTAGCGTCCCGCGTCCTCGCCTACGCGGCCGTGGCCCTGTATGAAGGCCTCGCGGTGGGCAACCCGTCGCTCCGTTCGCTCGCCGGGCAGCTCAACGGCCTCGATTCGCTCCCCCGCCCCGAGCCGGGTGCAGTGCACGATCCCGTCCTGGTGGCCCTCGCGGCGGAACAGACGGTCCTCGACAGCCTCTTCGCCGAGGGGCAGCCCGCCACCAGGGCCGCCCTGGCCGGACTGGTCGACTCGCTCACCCGGGCCCGGGTGGCCCTCGGCATTCCGGAGGAGATCCAGGCCCGCTCCGGACGGCTCGGCGTCAACATCGGGCAAGCCATTCTGCAATGGGCTTCCCGCGACGGCTTCGACGATACCCGCACCCGGCCGTTCAGGCCGCCCCTCGGTCCTCAGTATTGGGTGAACGACACCCGGGCCGACGAGTACGTACCGCAGAATCTCTCCGCCGCGACTGATTACGTGGCGCTCGACAACCCCTCCGCGAGTTTCCAGGCCGGCGCCGCCAGCGACCGGGGCCTGGTGGTCAATCGTCCCAAGGCCACCAGCATCCGCACTCTGAAAGCCGTGAACCCAACCGGCGCCACCGAGCCCTGGTGGGGCACCATTCGCCCGTTTGTCCTGCGGGCGTCGGATGAGTGCCCGGCACCGGCGCCGGCAGCGTACTCCTCCGAACGCAATTCCGCGTTGTATACCGAGGCCGAGCGAGTCTACCACACCGCAAACTCGCTCACCGAGGAACAGCGGCAGATTGCGCTCTTCTGGGCCGACAATCCGGGCCAGAGCGGCACCCCCGTCGGTCACTGGCTCGGTATCGCGAGCCAGGTGGTGCAGCAGCTCCACCTGCCGGTGGAACAGGCGGCCGAGGTCTTCGTGCTCGCCACGCTGGCCCAGGCTGACGCCTTTATCACCTGCTGGCGTACCAAGTTCGACACCAACGTCCTCCGTCCCGTCACCTATATCCGCCGTCACATCGATCCCACGTGGGAACCGTTCATCGTGACGCCTCCCTTCCCGGAATACACCTCGGGCCACTCGGTCCAGTCGAGCGCGGCGGCCACGGTGCTCCAGACGCTGCTGGGAGCGGTCGCCTTCGATGACAGCACCAACCTCGCCATTGGCCACCCGGTGCGACGGTTCAATTCCTTCATGGAAGCCGCGGACGAGGCGGCCCTTTCCCGGCTGTACGGCGGCATCCACTACCCCATGGCGATCGAGAACGGCAAGGCGCAGGGCGCCTGCATCGGCCGGATGGTGCTGGAGCGCATCAAGACGAGACGGGGCGCATGACTGCACCCCGGTCGAAGGCAGTCGAAGACGGTCGAAGGTGGTCGAAAACGGTTGCTGCTCTGCTTCTCTCCCTGCTCGCCTGCAGCGAGCCCGCTCCCGAAGGTCCCTGGCAGGACGAATCCGGTTACCGCTGGCGAGAACTCGCGGGAGCGACAAAGGGCGCTCCCGGCTTCACCAGCCTTTCGCCCCGGCAGACCGGCATCGACTTCACCAACACCGTCAGCGACTCGCTGGTGCTGGCCAACCGGATCCTGGTGCAGGGCGGCGGCGTGGCGCTGGGCGATGTCGATCACGATGGGCGGGTGGACATCTTCCTCTGCCGCACCGATGGTCCCAACGCGCTGTTCCGCAACCTGGGGAACTGGCGCTTCGAAGACATCACCGCCACCGCCGGCGTGGCGGCGGCCGATCGG
>DASTEX010000233.1:0-12421 GCA_035709185.1 Gemmatimonadales bacterium | reverse complement strand
GGAGCTCGCCAAATCCGATGTGACTCACCGATTCCAGTCTCCGGCTGTGGGTCCGCCGGGTCACTCGCACGGCGTGGCTTCCGGAAATGTTCCCGGCCGTGGCGGTGACGACATAGGTCCCCGGCTCTTCGGCGACAAAGGCCCCGTCGGGTTCGATCGCCGCGCCCCGTCCGCTCACGCTCCACCGGACGGGCGGATCGGCCACGGGAAGATTGCGCCGGTCTTCCGCAGTCACTTTGAAGCGCAGCACGTCGCCGGTACGGGCCTGGGGCGGACCGATGACGGAGAGGGTCGCCACCCGGTTCTGCGCCACGGCGAGCCGCAGCTCTCCCCGAACCGAACCGCTGGTGGCCACCAGAATGACGGAACCGGTCCGCCGGCCGGTCACGACCCCGGTCTGGTCGACGGTGGCCACCCGTTCGTCACTCGAGCGGAAGGCGATGGGCGCCCCGGCCAGCGGCTCCTTGTCTTCGGTGCGGGCCACGGCGGTGAGGATGGTGCTGCCGCCGACCACGATTTCGGAGTGAGCAGCGATCAGCTCGACCGTGGCGGGCTCCTTGGGCTCCACCTCGATGACGGCAATGCCCGGCTTGCCGTCGATGACGGCGAAGACCTGAGCCTTGCCCTGCCGGTGACCCCGGAGATTCCCCTTTGCATCGATGCTGGCCACGTCAAACGGCGCGACAAACCAGTTGGGAGTCTTACCCGGGATCTCCCGCCCGGCCGCATCCCGCGCTGTCGCCGACAGCTGGAGCGAGGTGCCGGCGATGACGCTCGCCCGCGCCGGCTTGATCTCGACCGAAGAGACCTGGGCCCTCAATTGACCAGCCAGGAAGGTGGGAAGGAGGAACAGAATGCCGAGTGCAGAGTGCAGAGTGCAGATTGTAGAAATCCCCACTCCACCACCGCCGCTCCGGACCATGGCGGCGGTCAGGCAAAGCTGGAAACGCGTCGGGTGCACCCCTTCTCCACTCGGCATTCTGCATTCTGCAATCTGCATTCTGTTCCTCCCGGCCAATGGGCAGACAGAATTAACTCCAAAGGGTACTTGCCTGCCATTCCATCGTTGTCGGATATTCGCTCATGCCTCGGAAATACCCCTGGGCCCGGTGGCCCGCCTCGCGGCTGCTCCAGATGCCGATTTCCCGCCTCGGGCTCACCCTGGAGGGCACCTGGCTGGAACAGTGCCTGGCCCAGCTCTATGACGAGCTCGACGCCAAGGGGATCCGGCTCCGGCCCCATGTCTGGCTGTCGGATGAATGGTTTGCCCCCTCGACCGCCCCGGGGTTCGCCATCCCGTTCTACCTGGCCCACCCCCGGCTGATGCGGCTGGAGCGGAGCCACATCTTCGACGTCGAAGGCGGAACGGTGACCGAGTGCATGCGAATCATGCGGCACGAGGCCGGACACGCCATCCAGCACGGTTACCAGCTCAACCGCCGGCGCCAGTGGCAGGCGCTGTTCGGGAAGTCGTCCACCCGGTATCCCCGCTGGTACCGGCCCAATCCGGGCAGCCGGCGCTACGTCCAGCATCTGCGGCTGTGGTACGCCCAGGCCCACCCGGACGAGGACTTCGCCGAAACCTTCGCGGTCTGGCTGCGTCCCCGGTCCGACTGGAAAAGGCGGTACGTCGGGTGGCCGGCGCTCCGCAAGCTAGAATACGTCGACCAGCTGATGGCCGAGATCGGCGACGCCAGGCCCAAGGTGTCGAGCCGGGCGCAGGTGGATCCGGTCCGGAAGATCCGGAAGACGCTCAGCCAGCATTACGACGCCCGGCGCAAGCTCTACGCGATCGAGTATCCCAATACCTACGACCGGGATCTGCACCGCCTGTTCGGCGAAAACCGGCCGGAGAACCGGAGCGCGCCGGCGGCGTCGACCTTTCTCCGGAAGAACCGCCGCAAGATCCGGCGGATGGTGGCGCGCTGGACCGGAGAGTACCAGCTTACGCTGGACCACGTCCTGGAGGTGATGATCGGCCGCTGTCGGGCGCTCAAGCTGCGGGCGCTGGGCTCCGAGCGGCAGCTCCGGAGTGATTTTGCCGTCCTCCTGACGGTGCACACCATGCACAGTCTCTACAGCCAGTCCCGTCGCTTCTGGATCCCGCTATGAAGCCGCTCCGTGTGCTGGCCCTGATGCATCCCCAGCTGGTCCCGCCCGACTCGCTCGCCGGACGCGACGAGAAGGAGATCAACGCCTGGAAGACCGAGTTCGACGTGGTCTCCACTCTCCGCAAGGCCGGGCACGACGTGCAGCCGCTGGGCGTGCAGGACGAGCTGCGGCCGATCCGCGAGGCGGTCGAAAGCTGGAAGCCGGACGTGGTGTTCAACCTGCTGGAGGAGTTTCACGGCGAGACCGCCTACGATCAGAACGTGGCCAGCTACCTCGAGCTCCTGCAGGTCCCCTACACCGGGTGCAACCCGCGGGGCCTCATCATCGCGCGAGGCAAGGAGCTGGCGAAGAAGCTGGTGGCGTTCCACCGGATCCGGACGCCCGCCTTCGCGGTGGTCCCTCGCGGCCGCCGCTTCCGGCGCCCGGCGCGGCTGGGATTCCCCCTCATCGTGAAGAGCGCCAATGAGCACGCCTCGGTGGGCATCGCCCAGGCCTCGGTGGTGGACTCAGACGAGAAGCTCCAGGAGCGGGTCAAGTTCGTGCACGAACGGGTGCGGAGCGACGCGATGGTGGAGCAATACGTGGCCGGGCGCGAGCTGTACGTCAGCGTGTTAGGCAACGACCGGCTCACCGTGCTGCCGGTGTGGGAACTGAGTTTCGGCACCCTGGAGGAATCCGCCACGCCGATCGCCACGGCCAAGGTCAAACACGATCCGGAATACCAGGAGAAGTGGGGCATCACCGAAGGGCCGGCCCGCGATCTCCCGGCCGCGGTGGCGGCCAGCATCGACCGGGTCGCCAAGCGGATCTACCGTACCCTCGAGCTGGACGGGTACGCCCGGCTCGACTTCCGGCTGTCGGACCAGGGCGAGCTGTACTTTCTGGAAGCCAACCCCAATCCCGAAATTGCGCGGGGCGAGGAGTTTGCCCGCGCCGCCAGGCACGCGGGATTGGATTACCCCGAGCTGCTGCAGCGGATCCTGCGGTTAGGCGTGCAGCGCGCCGGCGGCGCCGCTCAGCCGGTGCCGGAATAGGAGGTGGGCGCAGGGGCACCGGTCCAGCCGTCCGCCGCCCGCCATACGCAGTCTTAACCACCCGCCAACCCTTCTCCGGTTCAGCGCATCTAACCGGTTCATCGACAGCAGCGACGCCCAGCTGCCCGGGGAGGATGCGGCATGCTTCGCCATCTTCTACTCAGCCTCGGCGCGGTCGGCTCCGCCGTCCTCCCCCTGGCGAGTCCGGCGCGGGCCCAGTCAGCCGCATCGTCGGCGCAGGGGGCCGCGCCCCGCCGGAGCCTCCATCCCAGCCACGACCGGGCCACGCCGGCGGTGCGCGTGGCACCGCGCACCGTACCAATCGAGCTGGATGGACGGCTCGACGAATCGGGGTGGCAGACCGCCGAACCCGCGTCCGGCTTTACCCAGCAAGAGCCGGAAGACGGCAAGCTCGCGACCCAGCGAACCGAGATCCGGCTGCTGTTCGACGACGAGGCCATCTATGTCGGCGCGCGCATGTTCGACACCGAAGGCGCGGCCGGCGTGCGGACCCGACTGGTCCGGCGCGACCAGTGGATCGATGGCGACTGGATCGAGCTGATCTTCGACACGTTTCACGATCACGTCGGCCGTACCCTGTTCGCAGTCAACCCTTCGGGCGTGAAGCGGGACGGAGGGGTCGCCGCCCCCAATATGGATGAAGCGTGGGATGCGGTCTGGGACGTGGCCACGGCCATCGACTCGCTGGGCTGGGTGGCGGAGTTCCGGATTCCCCTCTCCCAGCTGCGCTTTTCCCGCGACCGGGAGCAGACCTGGGGACTTCAGGTCTGGCGGACCGCCAGCCGGATCAACGAGCTCTCCATGTGGTCATACTGGGGAAGGCAGGAGTCGGGCGGGCCCCAGCGGTTCGGTCACGTGGAGGGCGTGCAGATCACCGGGCGCCAGCGCCGCGCCGAGGTCGTGCCGTACGCGGTCGGCCAGCTCAACCGGCTGCGTCCGGGCCCGGCCGGCGACCCGTTCTACGATGCCGCCAGCAGTACCACCCGGTTCGGCGCCGATCTCCGGTACCTGCTCACCAACAACCTCACGCTCGATGCGACCATCAATCCTGATTTCGGGCAGGTGGAGGTGGATCCGGCGGTCGTGAACCTGTCGGCCTTCGAAACCTTCTTCTCGGAGCGGCGGCCGTTCTTCGTCTCGGGGGGAGGCAACTTCTCCTTCGGTTCCTTCAGCTGCTATTTCTGCAGCAACGTCTCCAGCCTGAGCCTCTTTTACTCCCGGCGCATCGGCCGATTCCCCCAGGGTGCCCTGCCCGACGGGACCGACTACTCCGAGCTTCCCGATGCCACCTCGATTGTGGGAGCGGCCAAGGTGACCGGCCGGACCAAGTCCGGCTGGTCCATCGGGCTGCTCGATGCGGTCACCGCCCGGGAGTACGCCCGCTACGACATCGACGGTTCCGAGTCACGGCAGGCAGTGGAGCCGTTTACCAACTACTTCGTGGGACGGCTGCGAAAGGAACTGGGCAACGGCCGGGGCTACCTCGGCCTGATTACGACGTCAGTGCGGCGGAACCTGGACGACTCGCTGCTCAGCGCGCGGCTGCCCCAGCACGCGGAGGCCCTGGGGCTCGACTGGAGATGGACCTGGAAGGACCGGACCTATTCCTTCATGGGCAGCACGGCCCTCTCCAATGTGGCCGGGGACTCCGCCTCCATGCTGCGGCTCCAGCAGTCCAGCGCCCGCTATTTCCACCGGCCGGACCGGGAGCAGGGAACCAACGGGTTCTTCTCCAACGGATACGACCCGTCGCTGAACCGCATGGGGGGATACGGCCTCTACGCCCGGATCGCCAAGGACGCGGGGCGGTGGCTGTGGGAAGGCCAGGTAAACCTCCGCAGTCCGGGGTTCGAGGTGAACGACCTGGCCTTCCTTACCCGGGCCGACTACGTGTGGATGAATGCCAACGTACTGCGGGACTTCTCCCGGCCAACCTCGTGGTATCGTACCGCGGCCTTCATCGTGGGCGCCCAGCAGCAGTTCAACTTCGATGGCGATCGCAACGAACTCCAGGTCCATGCCTGGGCCCGCTTTCAGCTCCTCAACTACTGGAGCCTGAGCGGATTCCACATGCGGCGGCCCGAAGTCTTCGACGAGCGGGCGCTGCGGGGCGGGCCCACGGTGAGACGGCCGGCCAGTCACTGGTCGCTGGTGTCCTTTGCGACCGACACCCGGAAGCGCATCGCCTTCACGCTCGACGCCGGGACCGGGGAGAACGCCGAAGGCGCCCGGGGCTACGAGGTATACACCGGCCTCGTCTTCCGCCCGATGTCCAATGTCGAGCTGAGCGTCCGGCCCAGCCTCACCCGGTTTGCGCACTCGCAGCAGTACGTCACCCGGGTGGCCGATCCCGCCGCGACGGACTTCGCCGGCTACCGCTACGTGATGGCCGATCTGGAACAGGACGACCTGTCGTTCAATACCCGGCTCAACCTGACGTTCACCCCCCGGCTGACGCTGGAGGTCTTCGCCCAGCCGCTCCTGTCCAACGTCGACTACCGCAACTTCAAGGAATTCGACGCCCCGCGCACCGTGCGGAAGAGTGTGTACGGGCGCGACCGGGGCACCATCGCGCCGGTCACGGATGAGGACGGAGTAGTCACCGCCTACCGGATCGATCCCGATGGGACGGGCACCGCGGCGGAGTTCACGATCGACAATCCCGACTTCAGCTTCAGCTCGCTCCGCGGCAACGCGGTGCTCCGCTGGGAGTACCGCCCGGGGTCGACGGTCTACCTGGTGTGGACCCAGTCCCGGGCGCTGTACGATCCTTTCGCCGATCACAGCTTCGGCCAGAGCATGGACAACCTGGGCCGGGCCCAACCGGATAACATTTTCCTCATAAAGTTCAGCTACTGGCTGTCCTTCTGACGGTCGCAGGCAGTCGAAGGGCGGCGAAGACGGTCGCAGGCGGTCGGGTCCCCAAACCCCCGTCTTCGACTATCTTCGACCAAATTCGACTGACTTCGACCATCTTCGACCAACTTCGACCGCCTTCGACCTCCCAATGCCTCGCGATCTCCTCCCCCTGGTCCGTCAGGCTTTGGGCAATCAGTACCAGGTCGAGCGCGAGATCGGCCGGGGGGGCGCGGCGGTGGTGTTCCTGGCGCGTAACCCGGAGGGCATCGCGGTGGCGCTCAAGGTGCTCCGCCCGGAGCTGGCGGTCACGGTCGCGGCCCAGCGCTTTCTCCAGGAAATCAGCTTCCTCTCCCGGCTGTCCCACCCCCACATCGGCGGTCTGATCGACAGCGGTGAGAAGGACTGGCTCATCTACTACGTCATGCCCTACTGGGACGGTCCCTCCCTGCAGCAGTATCTCACCAAGTACCGCCGGCTCCGGATCGATGACGCCCTGCGGCTCGCCCGCGACCTGCTGGACGCGCTGGCCCATGCCCACGGGCAGAACATCGTCCACCGCGACGTCAAGCCGGACAACATCATCCTCACCCCCGACGGCGCCGTGCTGCTCGACTTCGGCATCGCGCGCGCCATTGCGCTTTCCGGCCAGACCAAGCTCACCCGGAGCGGCATTGCGATCGGCACTTCGGCCTACATGAGCCCCGAACAGATCACGGCGCTCCGCGAGCTCGATCACCGGAGCGACATCTATTCCCTCGGCTGCGTCCTGTTCGAAGCGATCGCCGGCCGGGGGCCCTTCGCTCATCCCAACGAGGCGGTCGTTCTCAACCGCCACCTGAACGAGCCTCCTCCGTCCCTGCGAACCCTGGCCCCCGATACCCCGCAGCAGCTCGATACGGCCATCCTCCGTGCGCTGGCCAAGAAGCCGGAAGAGCGGTGGCCCAGTGCCCGCGCCATGCTCGACGCGCTGAGCAAACTGCCGTGATGGTGGTAAACCAGGGCAACATCACGGAGGAGGGGCTGGCCGCTCCTGCCCCGGAAACCGTCACCGGGCTGCTGCGGGACCGGGTAGAGCACGTGACCCACGCCGCGGTGCGGCTGGGGCAGCCGGACGATCCCGAGGCGTTGCACGACTTCAGGGTGTCGGTGCGCCGGTTCCGCTCCCTGCTCCGGACCTACCGGGACCTTACCTACGAGGCGCTCCCCCGCCGGCTTCGGCGGCAGCTCCGGGCGATCGCGCGCGCCACCAACCTGAGCCGGGACCTGGAGGTCAAGCTCGGCTGGCTCGCCGCGCAGGGCGAAACCCTGCGGCCGCGGGAACGCACCGGCCTCCGCTGGTTGTCCGACCGCCTCACGGAGGAGAAGGAGCAGGCGGATCACGAGGCGTTCGAGCTGCTGGATGATCAGCTGGCGAGCCTGGTGGCCTCGCTCCGGAACCGGCTGGAGGAACTGCCGGCGCACGCGCCGCGGGATCAGCCACCGTTCGCGCGGATGACCGCCGCGCTGGTCCGCGAGCTGGTGCACGAGCTGGAGCAGCACCTGCAGCGGGTCGAGCGGATCGAACACCAGGACGAGGCGCACGACGCGCGCATCGCGGGGAAACGGGTGCGCTACCTGCTCGAACCGCTGGTCGTGGTGCTCCCAGTCACCGCCGAGCTGGTGGAGCGGCTGAAGGGCCTGCAGGATCTGCTGGGGGAGATGCACGACGCGGACGTGGCAGCGCACCTGATCGCCTCCGCGATGGAGGAAGCCGGGGCCGAGGGCGGGCAGCGAGTGGCGCTCCGGCTGCGTGCGGCCGAGGCGCTCGACTCCAACACGTTGCGGAAGGAGCGCCGCCGCGATCCCATGCCCGGCCTGATAGCGCTCGCCGGGCGGGTGCAGGCCCGCCGGCTCGCGGCCTGGACCGAGCTGGAGCGGGACTGGCTGCCCCATTCCCGGCCCCGCCTGCTCGATCCGCTGCTGGCGCTGGCGGATGTCCTGGAGAAGAAGGCGCCGGAGTTCGAAATCGAACGGAAGTACCTGCTCAAGGCTCTTCCGGACCGGCTCCGCGGCGAACCGGCAGCCGAGATCGACCAGGGCTACCTCCCGGGCGAGCGGATCCAGGAGCGGCTGCGCCGGGTGGCCACTCCCGGCGAAATCCGTTGCTACCGGACGGTGAAGCTCGGAATGGGGATCACCCGGTACGAGTTCGAGGAGCCGACTGCCGAGGAGGTATTCAACGTGCTCTGGCCACTCACCCAGGGCCGGCGAGTCCGGAAACGCCGCTACCGGGTGGTGGACGGCTCACTGGTGTGGGAGATCGATCAGTTCACCGATCGGGACCTGGTGCTGGCGGAGGTGGAGCTGCCCTCGGACGACGTGACGCCCGAGCTGCCCGACTGGCTCGAGCCCTGCGTCGTCCGGGAAGTGACCGAGGATCCGGCGTACTACAATATCGCGCTGGCACGTTAGGCGGGCGGACAGGCGGGCGGGCGGGCGGAGAGGGGTCAATCCCACTCGCCTGCCCACCTACCGCGTCGCAATCATGCCGACCGGCTCGTTCCGGTTCATCGCCGGGGTCCCTACCACGTACATCACTTCCCCGTCGAACGGCGCTCTGATCAACGCGATCTCGTCCCCGAAGAAATCGGTCAGCCGCCCGATTACCGCGCCGCGAGAAACCGTGTGGCCCTGCTGCACCATCGGATGCCAGACGCCGGTCTCGGGACTGGTCAGGACTTCGTACCGGCTGAGCCACACCGGCGCCGGGGTCTTCTCCGGGTTTCCCGGCAACATGCCGAGGTGGCGCATCAGCCGGAACGCGCCATCGACATTCCGCTGAATCATCTCCGGCAACGGCAGGCCGAGGTAGCCGTTCTCGGTGGTGAGGGCCGGCTTGCCGCGGATGTGAGCCGTGTTCTGGGTGTAGATCGAATTGGCCGGATCGCGGGTCCGCGTCGTGTCCACGATGATGTGATCGTTGCCCCAGGCCAGGGCCATCTCCCGCGCCAGCGAATCGACCCGCGCATCCAGGCCGAGCTTGTTCCAGTAGAGATAGGGCCGCAGGGCTTCGTTGCCGTCGCCGGCGTGCATGTCGACCAGGTAGTCGGCCCGCTCGATGATCTCGGTGGTGATCACGTGAGCGATCCGCTCGCTCACGGTCCCGTTGGGCTTGCCGGGGTACATCCGGTTCAGGTTCTTCCGGTCGATCGGGCTGTAATAGATGGTGCGGCCGAGGAAGCTCGGCAGGTTCGCGACGTGCACGATCAGCAGCGTGCCCCGCAGCTGAGCGGGATCGACCTGGGCTCGAACCTGCTGCAGCGCGATGATGGGGGCGACTTCGCTCCCGTGGGTGCCGCCGACCAGCGCCAGCGTGGGACCGGGCTGCCGGCCCCGCACGATCGTCACGGGAATCCTGGTACCCGAATCGACCCCGGCGGGAACGTTCAGAAACCCCGACGCGCGACTGCCCGGCTGAGCCGTGATCCCGCCGATGGTGAGCGGGCCCTGCTGGGCTTCGGTAGCGCCGGCGAGCAGCGCCAGCGCGGCAACGGCGATGGAGGTTCGCATTGGTCCTCCTTTTGAATGGAAGCCGCTAGCGTGCTGTCGAAGATGGTCGAAGACAGTCGAAGATGGTAACCCGCCCCACCGCCTTCGACCGCCTTCGACCGCCTTCGACTGCCTTCGACTGCCTTCGACGGCCGTCTTACGGCTCAGTACTGGCAGCCAGCGGCTCCCGGCTCACCGCAGCTTTCGCGCGTTCCCGGAAGAACGCAAAGAAGAACACGGTGGTCGCGAGCCCGATCAGCGAGACCACCCGCCAGAGCGAGCCGTAATCCACTCCGGCGGCGCCGGTGTAGCGCTCCTGAAGCCAGCCGGAGAGCATGCCGCCCAGCACCGGCCCGCCGCCCAGGATGAGAATGCCGAAGACCGTCTGGGCCGAGTGGCGCACGTCGCCCGGCGCTACCCGATCGGTGTAGATGTACGCCGCCGCGAAGAAGCAGGCGTAGCAGATGCCGTGCAGCGCCTGGCTGGCGACCATCACCTCCACCGGCAGCCCGGTCATGCTCCAGATCCCGTACCGGATGAAATACGCCAGCGCGCCGATCGTGATGACGGTCCGGAACCCGAGCCGGGTAAGCATCAGGCCCAGAGCCGCCATGATGGCGATCTCGCTGAACTGCCCGATGGTCATCGCGGGGCCGATCTGGCTGTCGAGCAGGCCCAGATGCGAGAGGAACGGCGGGGTCTGGATGAAGTAGATCTGGTGGATGATGGAGATCGGCAGGCTGGCCGCAACCAGCACCGCGAAGGAGGAGATCTTCAGCAGCCTGAAGGCCTTGGCCACTGCCAGCGGCTCCACCCCTTCGCGGCGGGGCGGGGTGTGCGGCAGGAACAGGCAGAAGATGGCATAGCCCCAGCTGATGATCGCCGAGAACCGGAGCGAATCAGCCAGCCGGGCGGTGACCCCGGGCAGCTCCGGCCCGGTCAGGAACGGCGGCATCCACTGAAACCGCAGATCGCTCTGGAGGTAGATCATCGGAAAGACCCAGCTGGCCGCAATCCATCCGATGGTTCCCCACACCCGCACCTTCGGGAAGCTCCCCTCCGGATCCTCGAGATTGGCGAACGCCATCGAATTGGAGAGCGCCAGCGTGGGCATGTACACCACGCTGTAGGCGATCGACAACCAGAGCCAGGGCATGTAAGCGGTCTGGGATGCCGTCACCCACTTGATGATGCCGCCGATCGTCAGCAGGAATGCCAGGAATCTTTCGGTGCTGAAGTAGCGGTCGGCCACCTGCCCGGCGATGAAGGGCGACGCCACCGCGCCGACCGAACCGGCCAGCCCCAGGATCAAACCGATCTGGCCGCCGGTGAACCCCAGTCCGCCTTCCGCGGGACTGGCCGAGAGATAACGACCTGCGAGCGGAAGCCAGGCCCCCCAGACCGCATACTGGAGGAACATCATCAGCGAGAGCCGGGCGGCCTTGGAAGTCATCAGGAGATCCTCGCGGAAAGGAGCCGGCCGCCGCCCTGGGCCACGTTGGGCACGAATTCCTCGATCCCGGCCGGCGGGTACTCGAGGGTCACGCCCTCCTCGGCGCTCCGGTAGGCCGTCATCAGCACGCGCACGACTTCCACCCCGTCCTCGAACGTCAGGCCGATCGGCTCTTTCCCCAGGAACGCGCGGACGAAATGCCGGTTCTCCGCTTCGTAGCCGTACGCGGCCCCTTCCTCCGCCACCACCGGCATCACGCCGGTTTCAGCGTTCTGCTTCTCGACCAGGTCCTCCCCTTCCGGGCCTTTTACTTCCCGGCTGAAGAACAGCTGCAGCCCGGTGTCGAGACTGTTCCATTTCATCGAATACTCCGGCCCCAGCAGCTCGGCCGAGAGCCGGAGGCCGGCGCCGACGAAGCTCCACGACGTGGTGGCTTCGCCCAGAACCCGGTACCCATCCGCGGTCTCGAATTCGATGAAGACGCTCGCGAAGTCCTCGCTCGGCTCGCGGGAGTAGTCGACCTGAGGCCCCATCATGCCCTTCAGCCGGTCGACATACTCCGGCCGGGTCCACTTGAGGCTCGCGATGTGCCCCGTGATCCGCACCGGCTTCACGGTGGAGAGGGGCTCGCCGGGGCGGGTCAGCAGGTGGCGCACCACCAGCGCCGAGTGACACATCATGTCGTTGAGCACGCCGCCACCCTGCAACTCCCCGCGCCAGAACCACGGCTTGTGCGGGCCGGCATGCTCTTCGGCTGCGCGCGCCAGGTAGGGCCGACCGGTGAGGGAGGCCCCGCGGGCCCAGAGCAGCTGGCGACCTCGTTCCACCGCCGGCGAGAACAGCTGGTTCTCGAGATACCCGTGAGGAATGCCGGCCCGGTCGGTCAGGGTCAGGACCTGCATCGCCTCGGCCAGGTTGCGGGCCAGCGGCTTCTCGCAGGCCAGTCCGAGCAGCTCGCCCCGGCCGCGGGCCACCGTCTCGGTGATTTCCTGGACGTTCTCGATCCGCGCCTGGTTGGGGCCGCAGAGCCAGATGGCGTCGATGCCTGGATCGGCCACCATGTCGGCGATGGACCGGTACGGCCGGCAGGCTCCGATGTCGAGCGAGCGGGCATGCGCGGCCGCGGCTTCGGCATGAGCATGCGTGGGACTCCAGACCCCGAGCACGTCGGCATCGCGGATCCCCTGCCACGAGAGCATGTGAAAGTTGGCATTGAACCCGCTGCCGATGAAACCAACGCCGAGCCGAGCCTTGGGCATGATGGCCAGCTGCCTCGATGAGAGTCGCGGGATGGGTCGGGAATACCTGAACGATACTCGGCAGGCGGGCGGCCGGACAGACGGACTGACGGTCAGACGGTCAGACGGTCGGACGGTCAGACGGTCCGAGGAAGAATTCCCGCAGCGACGCGGCC
>DASTEX010000232.1:0-16923 GCA_035709185.1 Gemmatimonadales bacterium | reverse complement strand
GGCGTCAGAACCCCACCGGCACGTTCAAGGACTGGAATCCGGTGGTGTCCTGCGATCGGGCCGAGGACAAGGAAACCTTCTGAGCGAAACGAACTTTCATCTCCTGATCGAGCGATCCAGCGATCGGGCGATTACTCCCCGAGCCCCCCGGGAGCTGATCGCCAGATCACCCGATCACCCGATGATCACCGGAACTCAATCCGGACGATGCGTCCGGCCGGCCCCACCATCCAGCCGATTCCGTCGGAGGCGAAACCCACACTCCAGTAGTCGTTCCCATCCACCGGCTGCCAGGTGACGCCGCCGTCGGCGCTCCAGGCCGCTCCCTTCGGGCCCACCGCGACCACGGTCCGCTCCCGGCTGGGCACCACCGCTGCGCCATACGCCGGACCGGGGAACGTCAGCCGGCCGCCCGGATGCCACGTCGCACCGCCGTCGGCGGTGAGCGCCGTATTGGCCGTCGCCGCATCGGTGACGTTCAGATCGCCGCCCACCGCGAGACCCCGATATTCATCGAAGAACGCCACCGAGGTCACGCCCGACGAAGTAGTGTTCTGCACGATGGGGGTGCCGGCAATGGTCCACGTGAGTCCGTAATCCGTGCTCCGGCCGATGCGGGCGGTATTCGCCGCGCCGGTGCCGAACCAGGTGCGCCCGTCCGGCAGGGCGATCAGACAGGTGCCGCTGGCCGCGAACAGCCCTTCGCCCTCCACCGCGGGTGGCATGCCCTCGACCCGTCTCCAGGTGGCGCCGCCGTCTTCGGTACGGATCAGCAGAAACTGCTTCTCGACCGCGTCGCTGATCGCGAGGCCGCGCCGGCTGTCCCAGAACGCCAGGCAGTCGAAGAACGCACGGCGGTCGGTGTTGACGAACTGGACCGCCCAGGAAGTCCCGCCGTTGGTGGTCCGGTAGATCCGCGAACGGTCACCCGGACCGGCCGCCAGCAACCAGGCCGTGTCGGCACTGCTCGCGTGCACATCGCGGAACTCGAGCGAGTCGGCCAGGGGGACCATGCCGGCCTGCCAGGTCTGGCCGCCGTCCCGGGTGCGAGCCCACGATCCGCGGGTCCCGCTGATCCAGGCAACCTGCGAGGTCACCGGGCTCACCGCCTGGAACCGGACCTTGGTGGTCATGGACTGGTTGATGAGGACCGGCGCCTGGCCCGAGGCTTGGCTGCAAAAAGCCGGAATCAGCAGCATGAGACCGAAGAGCTCACGACTCGAGACTCGCGACTCACGACTAGAGTTCATCGATACTCCTCGGCCAGTCGTCTTTCAGCAGTCGCGACATCGCCCGGTCGGCCAGCAGCCGCCCACCAGTCTGGCATCGCGCACAGTAGTTGGTCTCGTTGTCGGCATACCGGATCCGCTGGACCGGGGTTCCGCACACCGGGCAGGGCTTCCCGTATCGCCCGTGGACCGCCATCTCCTCGCGGAAGGCGGTGACTCCTTCGGGAAAATTCCCTCCGGCCTGCTGCCGCAGCCGGTTGATCCAGAGCAGCAAGATATCCCGGGTCGCCAGGTACAGCCGGACCACCTCTTCGTCCTCCAGCCTGTGGGTGAGCTGGAGCGGCGACAGCCGCGCCGCGTGCAGGATCTCGTCGCTGTAGGCATTCCCGATCCCGCTGAACAGCCGCGGATCGGTCAGGGCCCGCTTGAGGGTGTGGTTCTCGCTTCGCAGCCGGTCCGCGAAGGCGGCCTGGTCGATCGTCAGCGGCTCCAGACCGCCGCGTCCGAACTGTGCCAGGCCCGCGCGGCCCGCCACCAGGTGAATCGAGGCCCGCCGTTTGGTTCCGGCCTCGGTCAGCCACAGCGTCCCGCCGTCGAACTCGAGTGCCGCCAGCCCCAGCTTGCCGGGCGGCTTCTTGCCACCGGTGAGCCAGCGGAACCGGCCCGCGATCATGAGGTGAATGACCACCCAGCAATCGCCCGCCAGTCCGATGGCGATCCGCTTGCCGATCCGCTCGATCGACTCGACGGTCCTGCCCTCGATGATCGAAACCGGCGGTTCCACCGAGCGCAGCACGAAGGGATTCGCCAGCCGGAGCGCGCGCAGCACCTGCCCCCTGATACGGGACTCGAGTGCTTCGACGTAGATGGTCACATCGGGCAGTTCGGGCACGGTGCTGGCTTTCGGGGATGGGCCCGCTCATTATAGCGCGCATGCCAGCCATCCGGGCATTCGCCCTCGCTTCCCTGCTCGGCGCCCCCGCGCCGCAATCGCCTCCCGATACCGCTCGTCTCAGCCGGCTCGTCGCGATCGAAGACTCGCGCCCGGCGGACCTGAGAGTGCTGGCGCCGCTGATCGACGCGCTGGCTTCACCGGATACGCTGGTCGTGAGGGTGGCGGCGCGCGGGCTCGGACGGCAGGAGCGCGCGGAGCTGATCGATCCACTGGCCGCCCTGCTCACCCACCCGAACGCCGGGGTGCGGGGGGAAGCAGTGAATGCCATTGGACAGGGTGCGCTGGAGGCCCGGACCGATCACGCCCGCAACCTGCTGGAAGGCCGGCTCCGGGCCGAGCCCGATCCCGCCGTTCAGGGCATCCTGCTGCGCACGCTGGGCCGGCTTCCGGTGCAGGCCGGAGCCGGTCGCGGTTACACCGAGCAGCTGCTGATCCGCGCCGGCGGCGACCCGGAAGCGCCGCCCGAGGTGCTGGCCGGCATGGCCCACGGGCTTCAGTCCCTGTTCCGTCGCACCGCGGCGGATGCCCCGCCCTCGCTCGAGGCCATTGAACGACTGGTCGAGCTGCTCGACCGGCGCTATCCGCCGCTGGTACGCCGGCTCGCGATGGCCCTGCTGGTTGCGAGCCAGCAGACCGACAGCGGCATTCTGATCGAGGCGCTCCAGGACTCCTCCAGCGAGGTGCGCCGTCTCGCTCTCGTGGCGGCCGCGAACCAGCGTACGCTGGCGGGACGTGAACGGGTGGTGCGACGAGCCTGGCGGGATCCATCACCGCAGGTTCGCCTCGAAGCACTCCGCGCGTTCGCGGCGCACATGGCTCGACGCGATGGCTGCGCTTCGCTCCAGGCGGCCCTCAATGATCCCGACGCGCACGTGCGCCTGCTCGCCATCGACCTGCTCGGAGGATGCGGTGCCGGCGTGGCGCCGCGACTTCGAGAGATTGCCGGGCGGGTCAACCTCACCGACACCAATTGGCATGCGCCGGCCCACGCCCTGGTATCGCTGGCCCGAATCCAGCCGGCCGTGGCGGACTCGCTCATCCAGGTATACCTGGCTTCGCCGGTCTGGTGGGCCGTGATGTATGCGGCGCGGGCGGCCGAGGCAAGCAGCAATCGGAGTGCCCTCAGGGTGATAGCCCGCTCCCGCCATCCCAACGTCAGGGAAGCCGCGATCGACGCGCTGCGGCGGCAGACCGGACATGCCTCGGACTCGCTGTATATCGCGGCGCTCGATGCCACCGACTACCAGTTGGTGCGCACGGCCGCGGTGGCGCTCGACAGCTCGTCCCATCCCCGAGCGGCCCGGATAGTACTCGAGACGCTCCGCCGCCTGTCCCGGACGCGGAGCGAGACCTCCCGCGATACCCGAGTCTCCCTGCTCCAGACCCTCGCCACGATCGGCCGTCCGGAACTGGCTTCCGCACTCCGGCCGTTCCTTGCCGATTTCGACCCGGTGATCGCCGCCCATGCCGGGGAGCTGATGAACCGGTGGGGCCAATCTGGCGTGCGTCCCGCGCCCCGCCCGCTGCCCCCGGCGCGGGTGCCGGGCTGGAGCGAGCTGGAGCGACTGAGCCGTACCAGCGTGATCCTGGAGATGAAGGGCGGCGGACGCATCACGATCCGGCTCCGGCCGTTCGATGCGCCGACCAATGCCGCCCGGCTGGCAGCCATGGCGCGAGAGGGGAAATTCAACGGACTGACCTTCCACCGAGTGGCGGCCAACTTCGTGGTTCAGGGTGGCAGCCCCGGCGCCAACGAGTACTCGGGCCAGGATCGGTTTACCCGGGACGAGCGGGGTCTGCTCAGCCACGCACGCGGAACCGTGGGACTGTCCACCCGTGGGCGGGACACCGGCGACGGCCAGATCTTCATCAACCTGGTCGACAACTGGAGACTGGATCACACCTACACGGTTCTGGGCGAGGTTACCGAAGGAATGGACGTGGTTGACGCCATGCTCGAAGGGGCTGTCATCGAGCGGGCCCGGGTAGCGGAGGAGCCCAATGATCGCTGAAGCGTTTCTCGCGGAATCCCGCCGGTTTCTGCTGGGGGATTACCTGCCGAAAATCCTCATCTGCCTCGAGACGCTCTCCGATGAGGACGTCTGGTGGCGCGGGAACGACGCCTCGAACAGCATCGGCAACCTGGTGCTGCATCTCGCGGGCAACGTGCGCCAGTGGATCATCCACGGCGTCGGTGGCGCACCCGACATCAGGCAACGCCAGGCGGAATTTGACCGGCGGGAGGCGATTACCGCCGCCGATCTGGCGCGGCTGATGCGCGAGACCCTCAAGGATGTGGACGGCGTACTGGCCCGGCTCGACCCCGGCAGCCTGATGGAACCGCGTCGGCTCCAGGGGCTCGACACGACCGTGTTCGGCGCGATCTACCACGTAGTGGAGCACTTCTCCACTCACACGGGACAGATCGTGATGCTGACCAAGCTCCGCACCGGGAAGGACCTCGGCTTCTGGGAGGCACTCCCCGACGGCACAGTGGTGCGCAAGTGGCAGCCGTTGTGAGCCTGATTGAAGGGGAACAGCTGGGTGAGCTGCTGCGCCGGGCCCGGCACGTCGCAGTGCTCACCGGGGCCGGCATTTCGGCCGAGAGCGGGATTCCCACATTCCGGGAAGCGATGACGGGCCTCTGGGCCCAGTTCGATCCGGAGGAACTCGCGACCCCCCACGCATTCGCCCGCCAGCCCTCACGGGTCTGGGACTGGTACGCCGAACGCCGCCGGAAAATCGGAACGGCCGCGCCCAATCCCGGGCACTATGCGCTGGTCACCATCGAGCAGGCCGTTCCCGAGTTCACTCTGATCACCCAGAACATCGACGGCCTCCACGCCGCGGCCGGGAGCAGAAACGTGGTGGAGCTGCACGGCAACATCGGGCGGGTGAAGTGCTCGCGGGAAGGCACACCGGTGGAGCAGTGGGACGCTACCCAGTCACCGCCCCACTGCCAGAGCTGCGGCGCACCGCTCCGGCCGGACGTGGTCTGGTTTGGCGAGCTCCTGCCGGATGATGCAACCAGCCGCGCCTGGGAGGCCACGGCCCACTGCGATGTCTTTCTCTCGGTGGGAACGTCCAACCTGGTTTGGCCGGCCGCTTCCCTCCCCTGGACCGCCCACGGCCACGGGGCCCACGTCATCGTGGCGAACACGACCATGGAAGGCCAGCGCCGGGGAGAGCGGATCCACCATCTCCTCGGTCCCTCCGGCGAGACCCTCCCTCGCCTGGTCCGGGAGGCGTGGCCCTCAGCCGTTAGCCGTTATTCGTAAGCTGTAAGCCGTAAGCCGTATGCCGCAGGTTGGTCATCGCATGCCTGCCCGCCTGCCCGCCTGCCCGCCTAACATGAGGGCAACAAGACCGGGGTAGCATACCAGGTGTGCGAAGCTCCTCACGACCCGGCGTCGCACTACAGGAAGGGGCCCGGGGCGGGCCCCAGTCATTCCCTGTACACGGAGGTCGTGCATGCGTAAGGCAGTATTGGTTCTCTCCAGCCTGGCCCTCAGTCTCGCGCTGGCGGAGCGGGCAGCGGCCCAGGACACCGTGGTCACTCGCGTGGTCGCCGAGGACACCATGGTCGTGGAGGACCGCCCCCTCCGGACGACGTTCGGCATCAAGGGCGGTCTTTCGTTTGCTACCCTGTCCGAAAGCAACGCCTCGCCCAATTTCGGTAACCAGACCGGCTTCGCCGCTGGGCTGCACGTCGCCATACCTCTGGGCTCGGTTCTGATGTTCCAGCCGGAGGCGCTGCTCATTCAGCAGGGCGCGGCCACACCCTCGGGCCCGCTGGTTGACGAAGGTGCCTGGGAGTTCACTTATATCACCATCCCGGCCAATCTGCGGATCAATTTCTCGACCGGGGGCGTCCAGCCGTACCTGCTGGGCGGGCCCTACGTCGGCTTCCGGATCAACTGTCAGTTCCAGGATGTCGATCAGGATTGCGACAACTACAAGGACACTGACTGGGGACTTGGCGCCGGGATGGGCCTGAAGTTCGGCCGGCAGGGCGGCTTCTTCCTCGAGGGCCGGTACACCTTCGGCCTCCAGGACATCAATGAGATCGACGCCGGGTTCGATACCAAGAACCGGGCCTTCCTGGTGGTCGCCGGTATTTCGTTCTGAAGCAAAAAGAGCATCCTTCCTCTGAAACGCCCCGGGGCCAAGGTCCCGGGGCGTTTCACGTGCAGACTGCCGGGGGCCGGGTGCCGTGCCGAGTGCCGAGTGCCGAGTGCGGTACGGAGTGCAATGTTCAGGCTGGTGGACGCGGGGTTGCGGCGGGGTAGCGTGGCGTCCAGAAGGAAGGCACTTTCAAGAGTAAGCACCGAACTCAGCACCAGGTCCCTGCACCCTTCACTTTGAACCGCACCCGGCCCCCTGCACGGCACCCGGTACCCGGCACCCGGCACAAGGCACTCGTCCAATGCTCCTCCTGCTCACCCTGCTCCTTCAGACTTCCGCCGACACCACCCGCGCCCGCGCCATTCACCAGCGGGTCATGACCCTCGACACCCACGTCGACATCAACCCGGCCAACTTCACCACCGAGTACAACTACACCACTCGACTGCCCACCCAGGTGGACCTGGGAAAGATGGAGGCCGGGGGACTCGACGCGGTGTTCCTCATTGTCTACGTGGGGCAGGCCCAGGAGCTGAACCAGGACGGGTTTGCCCGGGCCCACGCGGCGGCCATGGAGAAATTCGCCGCGATCCATCGGTTGACCGACACCATCGCGCCCGATCGCGTCGGCCTGGCCCGGACCGCGGCGGAGGCGCGGAAGATCTACGCCTCGGGCCGCAAGGTCGCCCTGATCGGGGTCGAGAACGGGTATCCGCTGGGAACCGATCTCACCAACGTGCAGAAGTTCGCCGAGCTGGGAGCGCGATATCTCTCGCTGGCGCACAATGGCCACAACCACCTCTCCGACTCCAACACCGGGGAACGCGACGGCAGCGCGCCCAACCGGGGCCTGAGCGACCTGGGCCGGCAGGTGATCGCCGAGCTGAATCGCTGGGGCATCATGGTAGACGTCTCTCACCCTTCCAAAGCCTCGATGATGCAGACGCTGGAAGTCAGTCGCGCGCCCGTCATCGCTTCCCATTCGGCCGTGCGGGCGCTCTGCAATCACTCCCGCAACCTGGATGACGAACAGCTCCAGGCGCTCAAGCAGAACGGCGGCGTGGTGCAGGTCGTCGCCTTCTCCAGCTATGTCCGCTGCGGGGAGGAGTCGCCGGAACGGGCCCAGGCGCTGAGCGCGCTGCGGCAGAAGTACGGGCTCGGTCCCCAGGGTCGCGGCTTTCGAGGCCTGACCGACTCGGCCCGCGCAGCCTACCAGCACGACCTGGCCGAGGTGGACCGCCGATATCCGCCTCCGCCCCGGGCAACGGTCAGCGATTTCGTCGATCACATCGATTACGCGGTCAAGCTCATGGGGATCGACCACGTCGGCATCAGCTCCGACTTTGACGGCGGCGGAGGGGTGATCGGCTGGAACAACGCGGCGGAGACCCTCAACGTGACGCTCGAGCTGGTAAAACGGGGGTACACCGAGGAGCAGATCGGGAAGCTCTGGAGCGGCAATCTTCTCCGCGTGCTGGAGGCCAACGAGAAGATCGCCGCAACCCTGCGCTCCTCAACCAGTCGCTAGTCACTGGCCACCAGTCGCGAGTCTCGCATGCTGCGTTCCCTCTTACTCGGCCTGGCGGTTCTGGCCCTTCCGCGCTCCGCTCTGGCTCAGAGCGCCGACCTGGTCATTACCGGAGCGAGGATCTGGACCGGCGATTCGGCCCGGCCCCTTGCCAGCGCCATCGCCATTTCGGGCGACCGTATCGTCGGGGTCGGGGACGAATCCGCGGTCCAGGGGTTCATCTCGGGTTCCACCCGCCGGCTGAACCTCACGGGCCGCTTCATCACGCCGGGCTTCATCGACAACCACACCCACTTCGGCCAGGCGGGAGCGCTCCTGCTGGGAGTGAACCTGCTGGACGTGGCCGATGAAGCCTCGCTGGTGCGCCGGGTGCGGGAAGCACGGGACCGCGTGCCGGCCGGTGCCTGGCTGGTGGGCGGCGACTGGGGAGCGTACGAAGCCTGGGCCCAGGGGTCGAGCGGCCGTCAGCCGGGAGCAGCGGCAAGGCCTCCGTTCAGTCCCACCCGATCGATGATCGACTCGGTAACGCCTAACACCGCCGCCCTGCTCTCCAAGTGGGATCGCTCGGCGTACCTGGCGAATGGCCGCGCGCTGCACCTCGCTGGCGCGTCCTGCGCCTGGCCCGGGGTCGAATGCAGCGGCGGTCAGCCCACCGGCCGGCTCACCGCCGAGGCGGCCAACCGGGTGCGGGCGGCCATCCCACCCAAGGGGATGGAACAGAAGCTGGCCGAGGCGCGCGTAGCACTGGAACAACTCCGGGGCCACGGCGTCACCACCATCCACGACAACACGTCGCCCGAACAACTGGAGGTCTACCAGGAGCTGCACCGCCGGGGGGAACTGACGGTCCGGATCTACGCCCGTCCCACCCTGGATCGGATCGAGGCGCTTCGGGCTCAGGGCATCGGCCCCGGCTTCGGCGACGACTTGGTCCGGCTGGGCGGACTCAAGGGATTCGTCGACGGCATCATGGGCAACTCCAGCGCCCGCTTCTACCAGCCGTACCTCACCAGCGGCAAGCTGGGCGAATGGCGCACGATGATGAATCCACCGGGCAACATGGAGCGGTTGCTGTTCCTGGCCGATTCGGCCGGCTGGTGGCCCCAGGTCCACGCCATCGGCGACCACGCCATCGATACCCTGCTCACCATGTTCCGGCGGGTGTTCGAGGCCAACGGTCCGAAAGAACGGCGCTGGCGGGTGATCCATACCCAGGTCATGCGCGGGCCCGAGACCGCGGCCCGGATGAAGCAGCTGGGCCTGATCGCCGAGGTGCAGCCGTTCCACGCAATCGACGACATGCGCTGGATGGAAGAGCGGATCGGAGGCCGTTCGCGCTGGGCCTACGCCTTCCGCACCCTGGAACAAGCCGGCGTGCCCCTCTCGTTCGGGAGCGACTGGCCCGGCACCAACGCCGCCTGGTATACGGCCGATCCGATCATCGGCATGTATGCGGCGACAACCAGGCAGACGCTGGAAGGAAGGCCGGAAGGGGGCTGGTTTCCCGAGGAACGGGTCAGTCTGGAAACCGCGCTCCGGGCCTACACGGTGAACAATGCCTGGGCCGAGGGGCAGGAGGGCCGGAAAGGTGTCATCCGCCCCGGAGCCATGGCCGACCTGGCCGTCTGGGATGCCGACCCGTCCGCCGGTCCTCCCTCTGCCCTCCGGGACCGGAAGGTCGTCATGACGTTTCTCGCAGGGAAGATCGTCTACCAGCGACCTTAGACGGACGACCCTTTTCCAGCCGGGCTCCTCTTGCTAGAGTATCGCCAGCGCAGGTCAGTCCAACTCAAGCAACCGGGGAGGAAGGTCATATGTGGTCCATCGGCCCAGCCCCCGGCCGCCTGGGGTGGGTTGCATGGACCGCGGCAGTGGCCGCGGCCGCCATCTGCCTGCCCGCGCGGCTCGAGGGCCAGTACGGCGTCAAACTCGGCGTCTCCATCGCCGCTCAGAACAACCCGGGAGTCGAGGAGGGAACCCGGACCGGCTTCGCCGCCGGCATCAGTTTCCCGTTGCGGCCCTCCCGAGTCTTCCAGATCCAGCCCGAAGCGCTCTACGTCGAGAAAGGGTGGGAGGGCGGCTCGGAACCGCGGCTCCAGTATCTCGAGGTTCCCCTGTTCCTCCGGCTGAACGCCCCGGTCAGGTCCTTCGTTCCGTACCTTCTGGGCGGCCCGTCCATTTCGTTCCGGATTGCGTGCAACCAGCTGGTGGGTGACTGCCCCAACGACTCCCGCAAGGTGGACTACGGCGTGGGACTCAGCGGAGGGGTGCGGTTCGGCGGCGTCCTCGGTGTCACGGCCGAAGGACGCTACACCTGGGGGCTGCGAGACGTGGACCGGGTCGATCCCGGCCTCGATGCAGAGACCCGCGCGTTGCTGCTGATGGTAGGGGTGGAGTTCTGACACCCTGGCAGTCGGATGGTCGGACGGTCGGACGGTCTGATTTACTCCCGTTGATATGCGGACCGCTGTCCCCGCACGGGAAAACCGACCGTCTGACCGTCCGACCGTCCGACCATCAGGGAAGGGCAACCTCGGTCATCTTTCGGACCCGCCCGTCAGGCATGAACACATCGCCCGCTACCATGTAGGGTGACTCCTCGACCAGGTACCACGCCGCCAGCAGCTGGCCGTCGGAGTGGCGGCGTTCTTCCACCTTCCAGGCGTCCCAGACCTTGCCTTCCACCGGTGTGGGGACCTTCCCCACCACGGTGAAGACCCGCAGCTCGGACTGGGGCATCTCGGGCCCCCAGACCGGCGCGATCATGACGGCACCTTCCTTGAGCCCGGCCGCGAGCGGGACCAGGTCGGAAGCTGACGCAATGAAGCCCATGCGCTCGACGGTCAGGTCCACCGGCTGGACCGTCGAGTCACCCGGCACCTTCCTGGTGCCTTTCACCCGGCCGCCGTCGATCGTCAGCCGCATGAACCCGCCGGCACTCGAGGAACGGGCGTACCCCAGCGGCGCCAGGGTCTTCCGGTCGTAGGTCTGGAAGATTTCCCAGGTCATGCGGTTGCCCCCCGCTCCCGTCTGGGTCCCTCGCGTGACCCACCGCATGACCTCCCGGCCGGCGGAATCTCCCACCGTGAGCTCGTTGGTCCATTCCGCGACGACGGGGGTGGAGGTGCTGTCGAGGTGGACCCGGACCCGGGCCTTATGAGGCTGATACACCCGGCCGTCGACGGCGGCCGAACCCACTTCCAGCCGCAGGGTGTCACCGGCCGAAAGTGAAAGAACCGAAATCAGGGCGAGCAGCATGAGAGCCTCGTGAGCCGTAAGCGTAGTCAATCGGCAATCTTCAACTGTCAATCGTCAATCGTCCAGCCGCTACCACGATCCTGCTTCAGCCGGTATCTATCCCCTTGAAACCTTAGGGGTCCACCCGTCGTCATCCCCTAAGAACCTCAGGGAGCCACATCATGCCCCCATCCGACCTCGACCTGCTTCGGGGAACCCTGGACCTCCTGGTGCTGCGGTGCCTGCAGTCCGGACCGCTTCATGGCTATGCCATCGCCGCTGCCATCAAGCAGCGAACCGAGGATGCCATCCTGGTGGAGGAAGGCGCTTTGTACCCGGCCCTCCACCGGCTGGAGGCCCGCGGCTGGATCACGGCCGAATGGGGCCAATCCGAGAACAACCGCAAGGCCCGGTACTATGGCCTTACGGGCGCGGGCCGAAAACAGCTTCGGATCCGGACGGCCACCTGGCATCGCTACGTGGAAGCCGTCAGTAAAGTGCTGGCCCCGCAGGAGGGGTGAAATGCCACTGCCACCGGGCCTGAAACGTCTCTTTCAGCTCGATGCGGACCGCCGGGATCCCGACATCCAGGCGGAGATCGAGTTCCACCTCCAGACCCGGATCGACCAGCTCACGGCGCAGGGGAAGCCGGCCTCGGCGGCCCGGGAACAGGCCCTGCGGGAGTTCGGCTCGCCGGGTGACGTCGCCGAGCAGGTTCGCTCGATCGATGCGGCGGCCCGGGCCCGGCGCCGGCGGCGGGAGTGGCGCAGCGGATTCATGCAGGACCTTCGCTACGCCTGGCGCGGGCTCTGGCGGAGCCCGCTGTACACCGCGGTCGCGGCGGTCACCTTCGCGTTAGGCATCGGGGCCAACGCCGCGGTCTTTGCGCTGCTCGATGCCGTGGTGCTCCGGCCGCTTCCGTTCCCCGGTCTCGATCGTCTGGTGCGAATCTACGAGCACGACACCCGGGAGGAGCGCCCCTTCGGGCAGGTGACAATTGCCGACTTCCGGGACTGGCAGTCGCAGTCGCGGAGCTTCGGCCAGATGACTGCCTTCCGGTTCCGCTCGCTCACGCTCACCGGCACGGAGGCCGTCTCCCTGCCGGGCGGCCAGGTGACCCCGGAGTTCTTTTCCGTGCTCGGCGTTCGGCCGCTGCTGGGTCGCGATTTCCGATCGGGCGAAGGAGCCACCGGTACGCCGCCGGTGGTCGTCCTCAGCCACTCGGCCTGGATCCGCTACTTCGGGGCCGATTCCGGCATCGTCGGCCGCACGATCCGCCTCAACGACGAGGCCACCGAGGTGATCGGCGTACTCCCACCGGAATTCGTCGACCCGATCGGCGCCCCCGATATCTGGACGGTCACCGATTTCGACGGCATCGCGAACGACCAGGGACGCTCCCGGCGATTCCACTTTCTGGCCACCTTCGGCCGGATGCGAGAGGGCGTCACCCTCGAACAGGCCCGGCAGGAGCTGGAAACCATCGGCCGGCGAATTGCCGCCGACTTTCCGGACATGAACCAGGGACATCTGCCCCAGCTCGTGCCGCTCCAGCTCGCCGGCACCAATACCGCGCGTCCGGTGCTCTGGCTGGTCATGGGCGCGGTCGGCCTGGTGCTGCTGATCGCGTGCGCCAACCTGGCCAACCTGGTGTTCGCCCGCACCCTCACGCGGAGCCGGGAGCTCGCGGTGCGGGCCGCGCTGGGAGCGGGGCGCTGGCGCCTGGTCCGCCAGGTGCTGTTGGAGCAGCTCCTGCTCGCCGCCGGCGGCGGGCTGATCGGCATCGCGGCGGCAACCTGGAGCAGCGGGTTGTTTGTCCGCATGCTCGGTCCGTCCCTTCCCCGGGCCGGCCTGGTCCAGATCGACGGGCGGGTGATGGGATTCACGCTGCTCCTGGCGATCATCGCCGCTACCCTCTCCGGCCTTCTGCCGGCGATCCACGCCGCCCGGTCGCGCCTGGGCGATCAGCTCAAGACCGGCAGTCACGGCAGCACCCTCACCCGCAGAAGCCATCGGGTGCGGGCCGCGCTGGTGACGCTCCAGGTGGCTCTGGCCACGGTACTCCTGGTCGGATCCGCTCTGGCGCTTCGGAGCCTCCGTTCGCTGCTGAACCAGGAACTGGGGTTCGAGCCCCAGTCCGTGTGGATGTTCTCTGCGCCGGCCGTGGGAGCGCGGTATGCCGGGAATGCCCAGGCACTCGCATTTCAGTCGAGTCTCCTCGAGCGGATCCGGACCCTGCCGGGAGTGAGGGGCGCGTCCGCCGCGTTCGGACTGCCAATGGCGAATGTCAGCACCACGAGTATTCGTCCCGAGGGGATGATCCTGCCACCAGGGCCCGCGCCGGGCGTAGGCTACAACGCGGTGGAGGGGGAGTATTTCCGGGTCATGGGTATCCCGCTGCTGCGGGGTCGCCTGATAGAGGCCCGCGATCATCGGGATGCGCCACCGGTAGCCGTCATCAACCAGGCATTGGCGAATCGCTTCTGGCCGGGAGAAGACCCGATCGGCAAACACTTCCGTTCCGGGCCCTCACCCGATGCACCCCCCGCGGAGGTGATCGGGGTGGTCGCTGACATCCGCCGGCGGAACCTGCAGCTGCCACCCGAACCGGAGCTGTACTTCGCATTGTCGCAGGACATCTCTCCGTTTCCGAATTACGTCGTACGGCTGAGCGGAGATCCCGCCCCCGCGCTGGCGGCCATCCGGGCCGCGCTGGCTTCCCTCGATGCCGGCATTCCGATGGTGAACCCGCAGCCCCTGGGCGAAGTCGTCGCGGGATCGCTGCGGCAACCGCGGTTCCTGACCGCGTTGCTCTCCGGGATGGGAGGACTCGCGCTGGTTCTGGCTGCCGTGGGCATCTACGGCGTTCTCGCGTTTCTGGTAACCGAGCGCAGGCGCGAACTGGGCGTGCGGCTGGCGCTCGGCGCGGGCAGCGGCCGGATCGCGACGGAGACCCTTCGTCGTGGTCTCGTGCCGGTAATCGCCGGCCTGGGCCTGGGACTGGTGGGAGCGATCCTGGCGGGCCGGCTGGCTCACACGCTGTTCTTCGGAGTAAGCGCGACCGACCCGGTGGCCCTCGTGGCTGCGATCCTGGTCCTGCTGCTCGCCGCCACGGTGGGCTGCCTGATACCGGCCCGCCGGGCAGCGCGGCTGGATCCGGTGATCGCGCTGCGGGATTGATCCATTTTCGATTGACGATTGACAATTGACGATTACTTCATCCGGTGCGGGCCGAAGGGATGGTCCATCGTCAATCGTCAACGGGTCAGCACCTGCCCCGCCAGCTTCCCGGTGGGCCGGCCCTGGTCGACCACGAAGGCCCCATTGACCAGCACAAACTCGACTCCCTCGGGATACTGATGCGGCTCGAAGAACGTGGCCTGGTCGCGAATCTTTTCGGGGTCGAACACCACCACGTCGGCCCAGCTGCCTTCCCGCAGCAGGCCCCGGTCGCGCAGACCGAGGATCTGGGCCGGCAAGGTGGTCATGGAGCGGATGGCATCTTCCAGACTCAGCACACCGCGATCCATGGCGTAGTGACGGATCTTGCGGGGGAAGGTGCCATAGAACCGGGCGTGGGTTCGCGGCCCGTCACTGGAGAGCGCGATCCCGGCATCCGATGCCGTCGCGACCCAGGGCCGGGCCGCGAATGCCTCCATATCGACTTCATCCATCGAGAAGCCGCGCATCCGCCCGCCGCCCGGACGGCGAGTGTCTCCCTGTAATTGCAGCTGAATGGCGGTTTCGACCGGCGAAAGATTCTTCGCTCGCGCAATCTCGGCGATGCTCTTCCCCACCAGGGTCGAGTCCGGGTACTCGAACACCACCACCCGTTCGGCTCCTCCCCGCCGCGCCATCTCGTGCCCGATGTCCTGCCTCAGCTTGCGGGCGGCGGCGGTGTCCGACAGCGTCTGCCGCAGCGCGGCCGCGTAATCCCGCCGGCCGCCGCCCGATCCGAACTCCCCGGCGCCCGTGGCCCAGCCGGGAATGAGCACCGTGTTTCCGTCGGTGCCGCTGGTGGGATAGGTGTACTGATCGGCCCAGACATCCACGCCCCGTGCCCGGGCCCGCTCGATCAGGTGGATTGCGGCACCGCTCGAGCCCCAGTAGTGCATCCCCTTGGCCTTGATGTGCGAAGCAACCACCGTGACGCCGGTGCGTTCACCGATCTCGATCGTCTCGCGCACCGCGTCGAGCAGGGTGGGCGGATCCGGCGGTCCCTGGCTGGGCCAGTACCACATCGGATCCTGTCCTTCGGCCCGCTCATGCGAGATATAGACCCCGCGATACGGGACAAGCTCCTCGGCCAGGGCAACGACTTCATCGGTAGTGCTCCAGCGGCCGGGGACGTACTCGAGGCCGGCCGAGAGTCCCCACGCGCCTTCGCCCATGGCCTGGCGGACCAGCTCCCGCATCCGGCTCACTTCCGCGGACGTTGCCGCCCGCCGGAAATCGCTGCCCATCACCCGGGCCCGCACGCTGCCGTGACCGACCAGCAGAATCGCGTTGGGCCCGATCCCTTCGCGGTTGAGGTGATCGCGCTGCTCGCGGATCGGAAGCGGGGAGCGGCCATCGTGATTCACCACGACCGTGGTGACGCCCTGCATAACGAGGTTCGGCGCCGAGCGGCGGACCGGATCGGGATCGCGGAACCCGCCCCGGGGACCGGCGCCGTCGTCGGCGTGGGAGTGCAGGTCGATGAATCCCGGTGCGACGATCCGTCCGCGGGCATCGATCACCCGGTCGGCATCGCGTCCGGCCAGCGTTCCGATCGCCGCGATGCGGCCGTCCCGAATGCCCAGGTCGGCGAAGAACCAGGGATTGCCGGTTCCGTCCAGTACTCGACCGTTGATGATCAGGAGGTGGAAGCGGTCGGCCGGCGCGGACTGCGCCTCAATCGAGGGAACAACCAGGAGGACCAGGAACACCAGTAGACGCATGCGGATCCCTGAACGAACTGGGTGAGTCAAGTGGCACCCGGCAGGTACCGGCCGGAGCTCAAGAACGTAAGTCTCAACGTCACAATGATATAGCCAGAGCAGGCCAGGATGCTTGACTTCGGCGTTTATTCGGTGATATTGAACCGAAGATTTCCCGAAGTTGAGGCCTTCGATGTTCGCCGCGCCTGCTCGCCCGACCCGCCGCCCACCTCCCCGCCCCGCCGTGTGCCCCGAGTGCGCCGGTCCCCTGGTCCACGCCTCGGGGTGCGTCACCTGCTGCCAGTGCGGATGGGGACTATGCAACTGACTCGGACGGGCGGGCGGGCCGGCGGGCAGGCGGGCGGTACCCTTCCTCCGGCCACGCGAACTGCAACCAGGGGGACTCGGCTGGCTGTTCAGCTCCCCTTGCTACCCGCCGCTCCGGCCGCCAGCCTGCCCGTCCTGGATCACCGCGACCGGGGCACTGACTTCGTCAGTCTCCCGGTGCGGTCGGTGCTCAATCCGCCGGAAAGCACCGGCATGCCGTTCTGGTCGATCAATCCGTACGTCGGCTGCGAATTCGGCTGTTCGTATTGTTATGCGCGTGATACGCACCGTTGGGTTACCGAGCGGTCAAAAAGGTCGGAAGGGTCGGAAAGGTCGGTAAAGTCGGAAGCACATTCCGACTCTTCCGACTCTTCCGACCCTTCCGACCTTTTCGAGCACCGCATCTACGTCAAGAAAGACATAACGACGGTACTGGCGAAAACGCTCGACCCGGCCCGAGTCGGGACCACACCCATCGTCATCGGCACGGCCACCGATCCCTATCAGCCGGCCGAACGACGCTTTCTGGTGACCCGGCGGATCCTGGAGACCTTCCGCGGATTCAAGGGCCTGACCATCTGCATCACCACCAAGTCGTCGCTG
>DASTEX010000231.1:0-13060 GCA_035709185.1 Gemmatimonadales bacterium | reverse complement strand
GTTTCGGACGGAGGCCTCCACCCGCACCCCGGCGTTGCGGACTACGTCCAGGGTCACGTTGGCGGGGAGACGGGAGCGCACCAGGTCGATGCGCTCGATCACCCGCTCGGCCACGTCGGTGGTGCTGTAGCCGGTGGCCTTCTTGACGTCGATGCCAACGGCTTCCTTGCCGTTGTACAGGGCCAGTGTGCGCTGGTCCTCAGCGCCGTCCCGCACGTCAGCGATGTCCCCCAGCCGGATCAGCCGGCCGTTCCGCTCCGATACCACCAGCCGGGCGAACTCGTCCGGCCCGTCCAGCCGGCCCCGCAGCCGGATCGAACGCTCCTCCAGCTCGCTCTCGACCCGACCGATGGGCGCCGCCAGGTTCTGCAGCTGCACCGCCTGCACCACTTCCGAAACGCTGACGCCGGCGCCCTGCAGCGCTTCCGGCCGGAGCTCGACCGTCAGCTCCCGCTCCAGCTTGCCGGACACCGAGACCTCGGCCACGCCGGCGAGGGAGCGCAGCTCGCGGGTAATGCCGGGATCGGCCAGCCGGGTCAGCTCCCGGGTGGAGAGCGCTGCGGACGAGAGGGACAGCGAGACCACCGGATAATCGGTCTCGTTGAACTTCCGGATGACCGGTTCCTCCATCTCGGCCGGCAGATCGTTCCGGATGCCGGAGATGGCGTCGCGCACGTCCTGGGTCGCTTCGGTCAGCGGCTTCTCGTAGGCGAACTCGATCAGGATGAAGGCGATGCCGTCCTCGGCCCGGCCGGTGGTCTTCTCCACGCCGGCGATCGACGAAATGGCCTCCTCCACCGGGTCCAGCACCTCGTTTTCCACCGTCTCGGGCGAGCCGCCGGGGTAGGGGATCGCCACGGTGACAAACGGCGGCGCCACCTCGGGGAACTCGTCGGTCTTGAGGGTGAAGAGCGCGAAGGTGCCGAAGATCACCAGGGTCAGCATCACCACGATGGTGATGATGGGCCGCTTGATCGCGAAATCGGAAATGACCATGACTGCTACTCCTTCCGCACCAGGACGGGAGTGCCCGCGGCGGTGCTCATGGCGCCGCCGGTGAGCACCGTATCGCCCCGCGCCAGGCCGCTGGTGACTTCCACCAGTCCGGCCACGTCGTCCCGCAGGCCCAGCTGGACCGCGACCACCTGGACCCGTCCCTCATGGATCCGCCGCACCGTGGGAGCGGCGCCCCGTTGATCCACCGCCGCCACCGGGACCGCGACAGTCCGCTTCTGGTCGGTCGCCACGCGGCCCTCGGCGAACAGTCCCGCCACCAGCGAGCCGGTATTGGGAATCGCCACCACGATCCGCACCTGGCGAGTGCCGGGATCGACCGCGGGGTTGATCCGTTCGATCCGGCCGTTGAACGTCTGGCCCTCGTAGCCCGTCACGTGGAACTGCACCACCGAGCCGATCGTCAGCGACCCGATGGCCGAGACCGGGACCCCGGCCTCGAGCCGCAGGCTGCCCGGATCGACGACCTGAAAGAGCTCGTTCCCGACCTGGACCACGTCGCCCACGCTGACGTTCTTCATGCTGACGATGCCGTTGAACGGGGCCCGGAGCCGGGTCCGCTCCAACTCCCGTTCGGCGCTCGCCAGCGTAGCCCGCGCGTCCTCCAGCTCGGCCTCGGCGGTCCACTGGGCCCGCTCCGCGATCTCCACGTCACGCTCGGCCACCGCGCCGCCCTGCAGCAGCCGCCGCGCGCGCTCGGCTTCCCGGCGGGCCACCGTGGCGGCATTCTCGGCGGCGGCAACCCGGCTCTTCGCCGAGCGGTGCCGTTCCATAATGGCCGACTCATCGAGGGTCGCGAGCAGCTGGCCGCGGGTGACCCGCTGCCCTTCATCGACGGAAACCCCGCGCACGCTGGCACCGATTTCCGCCCGGATCGTCGCCGAGCGTTCCGGCTCCAGATCGCCCGAGATCGCGGGCCCACTCAGCAGCGTCACCGAATCCAGCACCGCGATGTTGTCCGGGCTCACGGTCATCGCGGACGTTTCGGGCGCCGGCTCCGCCTTGGAGCCGTTACTGCACGCCGCCAGTCCCGCAAGAGCGGACAGGGCTGCGAGCACCGCGATTGGTTTCGACAAAGTCATGGGATGGATCCTGTACTCGTGGTACCGGCGCCGGTCGAAGCCGCGCCTGAGATCGAAAGACCGGGAACCATGGCCGCCACCGGCAGCGCCGGCAGGAGCGCCACCCGCACCCGGGCGACGCCTAACGCCCGGGCCGCCTGGAGCCGGAGGGACTCGGCGCGGGCCCGGGCCTGGCGCGCGTCCAGCAACTCGAGCTGAGTCGAGAGCCCTTCGCGGTATCGCAGCTCGGCGATCTCGTAGGCCCGCTGGGCCTGTTCGACATTGCCCTCGCTCGCTTCCCAGGCGGCCTCGGCGGCTGCCAGCTGGGCCAGGGCGCTCCGAGTATCGACCTCCGCCAGTTCGGTCGTCTGCTGGAGCCGCAACCGCGCCTCCCGAAGACTCGCATCGGCCACGATCCGGTCGCCCCGCAGGCGGCCACCGGTGAAGAGGGGAACCTCAATTCCCACTCTCAGGTCCCAGTTGGTGAAGTAGCGCGGCGCGAAAGGATCGAGATTGCCGGGATAACCGACCCGCCCATAGGCCGAGTTCACGCTCAGCTGAGGCCACCGCTCGGATTTGGTGGAGCGCGCCAGTCCTTCCTCGGCCGTCACCGCCTCGGCGGCCTGGCGGACCACGATCCGCCGTTCCACCGCCGTGTCGATTGGCCGGGACAGGATCCTCGCGAGGGTGGGGACCTGGGCCACGACCGAGGTGTCCACCAGCGAAGTGGTGAGCTGAACCGGCTGGCTCGCCGGGAGTCCGAGCAGGCGCCGTAATTCCAGATACGCCACGTCCCGCTCCACCTGGCGTGAGATCAGATCGGTTCGCGCATTGGCACGGGCCACGCGGGCCCGCAGGAGATCGAACTCCGGCTGGGTCCCCGCCGCACGGCGCTGTTCGGTCTGCCGCAGCGTCGTATCAGCCTGCTCCAGCAACAGCTGGGCGATCCGCACCTCGTAATCGGCGGCGACCGCGTCGTAATAGGCCTGGACTACCTGGAGCGTGACCTGCGCCTCGGCGCCGGTCAGCCCCAGGTCGGCGCTCCGCCGGGAGGCATCGGCGGCCTGGGTCAGCCCAGACACGCGCCCGCTGGTAAAGAGCGGCCAGGTGGCGTTCAGATCGAGGCCGAATGTGTTCTTCTGGCCGAAGGGCAGCTGGTCGGTGCCATCGTCGGTGGACGCGGTGTCGCCGAAGCTGAACCCTTCGAACTGGGAACGCAGCAGGCGGGTATAGGAAAGCCGCGCGGTCAGCTGAGGCCAGCGGTCGGCGGAGGCGCGCAGGTCTTCGCCCCGAGCCCGTTCCACGGCGGCCCGGGCCAGCTCGAGGGTCTCACTGGCGGGCATCGCCAGCCGGAGTGCGTCCTCCAACGAGAGCGCCCGCTGCTGGGCGACGCCCGGGGAACCCCCGAGAACCAGTGCGGCCAGAGAGAGCAGCAGCGGGCATCTCATGAAGCACGCTCCCGGACCACGGCGCTCTTTCTCCCCACTCCCATTCCATGGAGGAAGAAGTCCACGTAGCCCTCCAGGGTTTTCTCGGGTGATCGGGTATAGACATCGGGCATGATGCCCCGGCCCATCACGTCGGCGAACAGCACGCCCAGGAATGCGGGAGCCACGATGTCGGCGTCAAAGTCCGTCGTCGTGAACCCGAGCTCCTTGAGCTGCTTCAGGTAGCGGGTGAGATGGGCAATGGACTCGGTCGTGGGGCTGTTCCGCGGCACGATCTCGGGATGGGCGTCCATCTCGGCCAGGCAGGTGCACATGAGGGAGCGCATCTGCTGGAGGTGGCTCATGTGCTCGCGGGCCCAGGCCAGGAGCTCCGCCCGCGGCCGGCGCGGCTGATCCGGCAGCTCGGGCTGGCTGCAGGAATGCTTGAAGTCCGCCCGGGAAATGGCTTCGTGCAGCAGCCGGTCTTTGGAACCAAAGTGGCGGAAGAGGGTGATCTCGTTCACCCCCGCTTCCTGCGCGATGCGGCGGGTGGTCGCGCCCCGGAACCCGACCTCCGCAAAGACCGCGAGGGCTGCCTGGAGGATTTTGTCTCGGATATCCATGGGGCCCAAGGCTAATGAAGCGATCACCCTGGTGCAAGTATGTACTTGCTAGCATACAAGATTCCGGGCACGGCTAGTTTCCAGGCGTGAAACGGATGGTACTGGCCGTGCTGGTCGCCGCCGGGTGTAATTCAGGGCCCGGGGCGGCGGCTTCCCTGACCTGGATCGGAGGGGTCCACTCCGCCCCCCGCATCGTGACCGGGCGGGCGGCCGTGCTCTTCTGGCTCAGCAGTGCCGACACGCTGAGCGCCGATTCCGCCGCCGCCGCGATGGTGCAGCTGCAGGAAACCGCCAGTGACCTGGGCGAGGTGCTGGCCCGTTATGACGTCGCCCTGCTGGCGACCAGCTCCTCCCGGCTCATCATCGGCGGGCCGGGCCGTTCCCGGCGACCGGTATCGCTCGACGGACTGGACTATCCCTGGGGAGTGGTGCTGGTGGACCCGGGCTTTCCGGAGCAGATCATCACCGGTCCGGTCGATGCCGACGCGCTGGAAGAGCTGGTGTGGACCTATTTCGACCTGGAAAACACGCCGGCGACCCGGCGTGACCTCCGGGTCGCCGTTCTGCCGCAGGCTGCGTTCGCCGGCTACCCGCTCCGGGATCGCCAGATCAGATAAGCGGGGAGCCCGGTCGCCACCACTCCCAGTCCCAGCAGCGTCTGCCGGATCGGCTGGGTAAAGATCGCGTTGATCACGATGGCCGCCGCGCTCAGCACGAACAGCAGGGGGGTGAGCGGATACCCGGGGACCCGGAAGGGTCGGGGAGCGTCGGCCCGGGTTCGACGAAACACGAAGATGCTCGCGCCCGCCAGACCGTAGAACATCCAGCCCACAAAGATCACGTAGCTCAGCAGCTGCTCGAAGCCGCCGATCAGGGAAAGCAACGCGGCCACGACCGAGCCGGCGATGATGGCAAAGGCCGGGGTGCCCCAGCGGGGGTGTACCTCACCCAGCTTCCGGAAGAACAGCCCGTCGCGGGCCATGGCGAAGAAGGTCCGGGGCATGGTGAGAATCACCGAGTGCGCCGCGCTCACCATCGAGATGATGATCGGAATGGCGATGAGCCGCGCCGCCGTGGGTCCGAAGCTTGCCTGCATCGCTTCCGCGGCGACGCGTTCCGACCGGCCCACCCCCTCGGGACCGAGGGCCGCCAGGTAGGCAAGATTGGCCGCCACATAGATCACGATCAGCGCCAGCGTGCCGATCGCGAGACCCGCGGGAAGATTCCGCTGCGGGTCTCTCACCTCGCCCGCGACGAAGGTGGCGTACTGCCAGCCTTCGTAGGCCCAGAGGACCGAGATCATCGCGAGGCCGACACCGGACAGGATGCCGACGCTGAGGTCGGGCGGGAACCAGGGATCGACCTGGCCGAGCCCCGGGCCGAAGAAAGGCAGTACCAGGATCAGGAACGCGAGCGCAGCAACCTTGATCCCGGTGCCCCAGTTGAGCGCCGTCACGCTGATCCGGGTGCCCCGCACGTTGATCAACGCGATCGCCGCCACGATCAGGACCGACACCAGCTTGCGTCCCACCGGTCCCAGCTGGATGAACTGTTCCAGGTAGGTGGATGAGGCGACCGCCAGCGTCGCCACGGTTCCGGCGCAGATACAGAAGAAGATGACCCAGCCGTAGAGGAAAGCGGGGAGGCGGCCGAACGCATCCCGCACGTAGAGGTACAGTCCCCCCGCGTGGGGCTGCATCGCCCCCAGCTCGGCGTAGGTCAGCGCGCCCAGGAAGGACAGCACCCCGCCGAAGAGCCACGCCAGCATGGCCAGCCCGACCGAGCCGGAGGACTGGGTCAGGACGCCGCCCGGTACCAGGAAGATGCCCGAGCCGATGACGCTCCCGATCACCAGGAGCGCTACGTCCGCCCGGCCGATGATGCGCTTGAGTTCCCCGTGCCCTTGGTCCGGGGCGGTCACCGGCCGCTCTGATTCTGGGCTGACAGGCGGGCGGACGGCCTGGCGGGCAGCAAGATCGGGACTGCCGGAAGAACTAGTGAGGGACTCAGCAGGAGTTGCATAGGCTCGATTTGGTGTTGAGTGAGAGTTGAGTTAGGCGCCCGCCTGCCCGCCTGCCCGCCTGCCCGCCTGCGCGCCCTACCAGCGCCCTCGTTCACCGGCCCGCTCAATGACCGACGCGAGGCGGCTGGCCGCATTGTGCCAGTTCTGGTGGACCGACGCTTCGGCCGCATCGGGCTTCCCGTTGGCGATGGCGGTGACAATGGCCTCGTGCTCCCGTACCGACGTCACGATCTCTCCGGTCAGGAAGCTCACGTAGAGCCGTTCGTAGCGCTCGGCCTGGGGTTTCACCGCGTGATGGAGGGCCCGAAGGCGGGGCCCGGCCGCGGCGTCCACATAGGCACTGTGGAACCGCTCGTCCAGCTCGTACAGCCGGTTGTGGTCGGGACGGGCCGCCTGGGCCGTGCGCTTGAAGTCCGCGTTGAGGGCGGTCATCTCCTTGGCCAGCGCGGCTCGGCGGTTGGCCGGGAGCTCCGCTGCCAGCCGGGCCGACAGCCCCTCCAGCACGCCGACGATATCGAACAACTCGGTGGCGTCCTCCTGGGTGAGCGGCGCCACCGTCGGACGCGACTGCCGCATCGCGGGGGAGTCGACGATGTAGCCTTCCTGCTGGAGCCGCTGGAGGGCCCCCCGCACCGGAGTGCGGCTCACCTGGAAGCGGGTGGCGATGTCGGTCTCGACCAGGCGACTGCCCGGCGCCAGCCGGCCGTGCACGATCAGGGTCCGCAACTGTTCGTACACCCGCTGCGGCCGGTCTTTGCGAGCCGCCGTTCGGGTGACCACGCCCCGAGATGCCATGGAACCTCCGGTGGGATCTGTGCTACAAAACGGGATACAAGTGGGCGAAAACTAACTGAGGACTTAGTCCTTAGTCCTCAGTCCTGCTCCTGGTCCACGCACCACCCGGCCCGGCTTCGCCCCGGTGTGTTTCCCGTTCCGCACCACCGCCACGCCGTTGACGAACACATCCCGGATGCCGACGGAGACCTGATGCGGCTGCTCGAAGGTGGCCCGGTCGCTGACCGTCGAAGGATCGAACACGACCACGTCGGCCCAGAGGCCGGGTTTGAGGACGCCGCGGTCATGGATGGACAACCGGGTCGCGACCGCCGACGAGGCCTTGCGAACCGCCTCCTCCAGCGTGAGGACCCGGTCTTCCCGCACGTACTTGCCGAGCACGCGGGGATAGTTGCCGTAGGCCCGGGGATGCACCAGGCCGCGGGCGCTGTCGGGATCGACCCCGCCGGCATCGGTCCCGAACTTGATCCAGGGCTGACGCATCTTGGTGGCCACGTTCGCTTCGCTCATCATGAAAAACACCGTGCCGATCCGTTGCTCCTCGGCCACGAGCAGGTCCATGATGGCTTCCTGCGGCTCTTTCCCCATTGCCGTGGCGATCTCGCCCAGCTTCTTCCCCACCCAGGGCTGATGCTCCGGCTTGCGCAGTCCCAGGACCAGGACGCCGTCGGGCGTGGCCAGTTGGCAGAGGTTTTCCCAGTCGCTCTGTTCCCGGTCCATCTCATTCCGGATCCGGGCCCGGGTCGCGGGATCGCGAAGGTTTTCGAAGAGCTTGCCGTCGGCCGAAGCCCAGGGCGGGAGGCAGGCTGAGAGCCCGGTTCCGCCCGCGACGTAGGCATACATGTTGGCCTGAACGTCCTGGCCCGCGGCGCGGGCGGAGTCGATTTTGGCGAGGGCCGCGGCGGTCTTGTCCCAGTTGCGCCGGCCTCCTGCCTTGAGATGGAAGATCTCCACCGGCACGCCGCCTTCGCGGCCGATCCGGAGTGCTTCGTCGATCGCTTCCAGCCAGGCATCCGCCTCCGAGCGCATGTGGGTGATGTACACGCCACCATACGGGGCCATGGCCCGGGCCAGCTCGATCAGTTCTTCGGTGGTGGCGTAGTTGCCGGGCGGGTAGATCAGGGCGGAGGCAATGCCGAAAGCGCCATCTTCCATCGCGTTCCGCACCACCATCCGCATGCTGTCGAGCTCGGCGGGAGTGGGTGCGCCCTGCGCCATCCCCTTGGCGTACATCCTGACCGTGGTGGCGCCCAGGAACGAGCCGATGTTGGTCGAGACGCCCCGCCCCGCCATCGCCTCCAGCCAGCGGGCGAAGCCCCGGGGCCCGCTGAAGTCGTGACGCGGGGTCGCGCCGCCGGCGGCAACGCCCCCGGTCTTTTCATTCTGGGGCGCGTTGGTCGCGCCTTCGCCCATGATCTCGGTGGTAATGCCCTGGGTGACCTTGCTGACGATCCGGCTGTCCCCCTCCAGGAAGGCATCGCGCGAGTGGCTCTGGATGTCGATGAAGCCGGGAGCCACCACCATGCCGCGGGCGTCGATTCGTTCGGTTGCCGCCAGGTTCCGGAGCAGCCCCGCGGGAGTGATTACGGCGATCCGGCCATCCCGGATCCCGAGGTCGCCCTGGAACCAGGGCGCGCCGGTCCCATCCACGATCCGGCCGCCTTCGATCACCAGATCCAGCCGGCCGCCGGCGGGCACCGGTCCGACGGTGGAGCGCCCGGCGCAGGCGGCGAGCAGCAGGAGAGAAACGGCGGTCGGTCGCATGGGGTCGGGCTCCGGTTTTTCGAATACGATATTGGATACAATAGCCCCGGTCTTGACACCTCACCAGACGGGGCCAATTTCCCGGCCTCTTGCTTCCTGTTTACGGTCGGGGGGTCCTCCCATGCGTCGGCTGGCTATTGGTCTATTCCTGCTCTCCCTGCCGGGTGTTCCCGCCGCGGCTCAGAACTTCGATACCGTCACGGTCCGGGTCGTGCCCGTCACCAGGGGCGTCGCCATGCTGGTCGGGGCCGGCGGGAACCTGGCGGTGGCCTGGGGTGACGACGCGACTTTCCTGGTGGACGACCAGTTCGCGCCGCTCACGGAGAAGATCCGCGCCGCCATTGGCACGCTGACCCGGCAGCCGGTCCGGTTCGTCCTCAACACCCACTGGCACTTCGACCATGTGGGTGGCAACGAGAACCTGGGGAAAGCCGGCGCCCTGATCGTGGCGCACGACAACGTCCGGGTGCGGATGAGCACCGACCAGTTCAGCAAGGTGTTCAACCGGACCACCCCGGCGTCGCCCAAGGGTGCACTCCCGGTCGTGACTTTCACCGATGCGGTCACGTTCCACCTGAACGGGGACGAGATCAACGCGGTTCACATCCCCCCGGCGCACACCGACGGCGACGCGCTGGTCTGGTTCAAGCGGGCCAACGTGATCCACATGGGCGACACCTACTTCAACGGACGCTATCCGTTCATCGATCTGGAGAGCGGCGGCAGCCTCGAAGGGGTGATCGGCGCGGCCGACCGGGCGCTGGGCCTCGCCAACGATTCCACCCGGATCATCCCGGGTCACGGGGAGTTGTCCAACAAGGCCGAGCTGGCGCAGTATCGCGATGTGCTGGTGGCCGCCCGCGACCGGGTCAGGAAGCTGATTGCCGAAGGCAAGACGCTGGATCAGATCATCGCCGCCAAGCCGATGGCGGAATACGATGACCGGATGGGGAAGGGATTCATCAACCCGGAGCGGTTCCTGGGGACGGTGTACGCCTCGCTGGGAGGGAAGTGAGCCGGGGCGCTGCGCCCGGTCCGGGAAAGTGAAGACAGGGAGTGAGTGCTGCGCACTCACTCCCTGTCTGCTGTTCAATTGTTCGGCGTCAAGCGTCGGCCGGTGGTCACCAGAATGGCCCCATTCTCATAACCGGTCCCGAAGCGGGTGGTGGCGTCGGAACCATTGAGGTAGGAAATCTCGACCACGCTGTGCGCCATGATCTCGTTCAGCGCTGACACGTCCCTGCTCTGCAGAATACCATCTACGTAGACTCTCACTGGTACCGGATTGTAGTTGCGGATCGAGCCCGAACCCCGCTGCCGCAGGAACTGGGGCCGCAGCCGCTTGATGATATCGTAGGCCGTCTTGGCATCGCTGGCCCGAGCGGCGACTTCGTCGGCGAGGATCCGGTCCGGATCGTATCTGACCTTCTTCACTTCCTGGGCCGTGGCAGTCCGGGTGAGCAGGAGCGGGGGTAGCAGGAAGGCGAGAAGCAGCAGCCGGCGTTTCATCATGACCTCCTCTAGGATCCGGGTGGCGTCCCGGTGCTGACGCTGACCATGATGACGCCATTCTGCTCTTTGCCGAACATCGTCATGGCGTCCGATGCGGAGAGCTTCCGGATCTCGAGCACCGCGTGGGCGGGAATGGTTCTGAGGGTCTCCACGCCGCCCCGTTCCGCGCCGTTCACCAGGACCATGAGCCGGCCCGGCCGGCTCCGTCCGGCACTGCCGGCGTGTCGTTCGGTCAGGAAGGTGGGCCGCAGCAGCCGCACCAGCTCGTACGCGTCCCTCGCGTCGGGTACGGTCTGGATTTCTTCCAGGGTGATGCGGTCCGGCGCCCGCCGGGTGATCCGGGGCCCAGGTGGGCGCACGCTGTCGTCCTGCGCGTGTACCGCAACCGGAGCGGCTGCTACCAGACCGAGTAGGAAGGGGAAAGTTCGCACGGCTACCTCCCCCACAATCTGCAGTTTCCCGCAGATTCCCGCCAGATTTCGGCAGTAGGTCGTGAGCCCTGCGTCATGAGGAGGCTTTCTATCCTGAACGTGCTCAGCTTCACGGCTAACGGCTAACGGCTAACGGCTAACGGCTAACGGCTAACGGCTAACGGCTAACGGCGCAGTTTCGCGCGCAGCCACCCTACCAGCGTTTCGACCACGTCTCCCCGCACCTGTGCGCTCGCCCGGTTGGCATATCCCGTCGGGTTGCCGGTCGAGTCTTGGACAAAGAGATGGTTGGCGTTGGGGAAGACCCGGAGCGTCACGTCCCGGTTCCCCCCCGCCCGGATGGCGCGGGCCAGCTCCTCGGCCTGGTTCGGCGTGACCTGCTGATCGGTGGCGCCCTGGAGAATCAAGGTGGGTATCTTCACCCGGGCCGCGGTCTTCTTCGGATCATAATCGAGGAAGAATCGCAGCCAGGGGTTGGCCTTCGCAGCGGTATCGATGCCGCGGAGCGCCGCCTGGAGGGCCGAGTCGCGGGAAGCCGCCGGAATGTTGGGCGAGTGCTCGATCAGATACCGGTTCTGAAAAGTCAGGATTTCCCGGCCGGTCTGTGAGGGACCCGCCATGATCACCAGCGCCGCCAGCGCAGGATCTTCCGCGGCGAGCATGGGACCGATCAGGCCGCCCTCGCTGTGACCGAGCAGCCCCAGCCGGCGGGCGTCTATCTCCCGGCGGCTGCGCAGCCAGGTCAGTCCGGCTTTGATGTCCGCCGCGAAGTCCTGGCTGGTGGCGGTGGCCAGGTTTCCTCCGGAACCGCCGAATCCCCGGTCGTCCATGCGGAGCACGGCGATTCCGGCGCGGGCGAGGGTATCGGCCAGCTGGCGGAATGGGCGATAGCCTTTCACCAGCGGAATCTCCTCGTCCCGGTCCTGGGCCCCCGAGCCCGTGATGGTCACGACGGCAGGAAACGGTCCCCTCCCTCTGGGCAGCGTGAGCGTGCCCGCGAGCGAGTGCCCCATCGGAGTGGGGATGGTCACGTCGGTGGCGGTGTAAGGCGCGCCGCGCGGGGCCGAGTAATCCGGCTTGGACATGAAGAGGGCCTGCCCCGTGGCCCGGCTCCGGGTGACCGTAAGTCCCTGGCTCGGGATTCTTCCACCCAGGATGCGGTTCTGCGAATCCACCTTATAGTGGCCGACGTTACCCTGACCGAAGCTCACTAGTACCGAGTCGGGCCCGCGTCGCACGACGGTGACGTCCACGGTTTGACCCCCGGCCAGCATGAACATGGGAACCTGGGTCGAGTCCCCACCCGCCAGGCGCAAACGAAGCAGGAGGGGCTCGAGCATGGCGAAAGACGGATTCATGTACGGCAGCGCGCCGGCCCTGGTCTTAAGCCGCTGGGTGCGGACGGCCCCGGCCTCGGCCCGGCTCTCGACGATGACGCTGTCTCCCTCGAATCGCAGTGTCGCCGATTGCTGGGGACCGGAGCCGGGGTCGGCATCCCCCCGCCGGACCTCGTTTTCCATGCGAGTGATGACCCCGCCCATGTTGATGACGGCGCTGTAGTTGAAGCGTGCCCGGAGCGGGATCACCAGCAGCTCGCCCTCGAACCGAAGGCCGGTCCGTCGGACCCGTTCGACCGCGATGGTATCGTTGCCGCGAGTGAGCACCAGCATGTCGTCCTGCGCGGCGGCCGGACCGGCAGGTGACGCCAGGAGGCCCAGCGCCAACATGATTGTTCCCGCCAGGCGGTACGAACCGTCAGACATCTTGAACCTCCCCCGTGCGATTGGTCGCCGGGCGCTGAAGTCGCCCCGCCTGAATCAAAGCCTGGCGCAGCAGAAACTCGATCTGCCCGTTGAGACTGCGGAGATCTTCGGCCGCCCACCGCTGGAGGGCATCATGAACGGCAGGGTCCAGTCGAAGCAGAAACGACCTGCGCTCCGTCATGCCGATGGCTTTCCTTTATGATAGGCCGTTGGCCAAAAAGCGATACTAAAATGATATCATCCAGCTATGTCACCGGCAAGGAACGGATGTGACATCCGATTCCAACGCCTTGCCCGGCAAGGGTATCCAATCTTCCGGATCGAAGCTGCCCAGCGAGGGGAAGCCGCCGATGACGGCAGTGGCAACCGTGATGCCGAACGCCGAACAGAGAGACGTCACGCTGGCTGCCCGGGGAGATGCGGAGGCCTTCGCGCGGCTCTATCGAACCCACGTGGCCCGGGTGAATTCACTGGCCCGGTGGCTCCTCGGCAGCGACGAAGTAGACGATGCGGTCCAGGAGGTCTTCATCCGAGTGTGGCAGAAGCTGGGGACGTTCTCGGGCCAGTCGGCCTTCGGAACCTGGCTCCACCGGGTGGCGGTGAACCACCTGCTCCGTCGGCGGCAGCGCCGGGCCACGCACTGGCTG
>DASTEX010000230.1:0-2688 GCA_035709185.1 Gemmatimonadales bacterium | reverse complement strand
GGGTTTGGTGGGTTGGTCCTCTACAGTCCAGATGGCTAAACGGAATTGACGGGAAGCAACGGCGGCACTTTCCACGAACTTGAACCACTAACAGTCACAAGAGTAGAGCTCTGCGAGTTGAAGCGGCCGGGGCTGAAGGCTTAGTCCTAAGTCCTAAGTCCTAAGTCCTGGGAAGTGCCCTGCTCCAGTCGATCGGTATCCGAGGTCCGCAGCCCGCCCTCCTGCCGGCGGATCGGTCCTTCCACCGGGAGGATGAACCAGAAGGTGCTCCCCTTCCCGAAGATGGATTCGCAACCGATGGTCCCGCCGTGCAGCTCCACGTACTTGCGGGACAGCGCCAGACCCAGGCCGGTACCCTGGGCCCGCCGGCTGGCGGAGCTGTCCACCTGGCTGAACTCCACGAAGAGCTTGGCCGTGTCCTGCGGCCGGACGCCGATGCCATCGTCACTCACGGCCACCCAGATGGCGTCGCGAGTGGTCATGCCGCGGCGGTCGGCCGCGCGGTCGGCCGGCACCGGGAGCGGCGCGCGGGTGTGCAACGCGGAGAGCGCAATGTTGCCGCCCTCCGGGGTGAACTTGGATGCGTTCGAGAGCAGGTTGAACAGGACCTGCCGGAGCCGCTGGCCATCCGCCATGATCGTAAGCGGACCGTCTTCCAGGTCGATCACCACATTCTGGCGCTTCGCGGTCCGCAGGCTGGCGGTATCGGCCACGGCGGCTGTGATCACCTGCCGGAGATCGGTCGGGGCGAGCACGTAGCTCATCTGGCCGGCTTCGATCTTCGAGAGATCGAGCACGTTGTTGATGAGACCCAGCAGGTGAGAACCGTTGCGCGAGATCGACTCGAGGAATTCGCGCTGGGCCCCCTCGAGCGGGCCCAGTCCCTCGGTCAGCAGCAGATCCGAGAATCCGATGATGGCATTGAGCGGCGTCCGCAGCTCGTGAGACATGTTGGCCAGGAACTCGCTCTTGAGCTTCGTGGCGCGCACCAGCTCCTGGTTCTTGACCGCCAGCGCTTCGGCGGTCCAGCGGCGGTCGACCAGCGCGCGGGTCCGGTCGATCCCGACCGCGACCTGGTCGGCCAGCGTCTGCAGCAGCTCCAGGTCGGCCGTGGTGTACGCGATGCCCTGGTTACGGTCGACCACCTGAATGGTCCCCAGCACCAGGCCGGAAGAGCGCAGCGGGGCGAAGACGGCCCGGCGGGATTCGAGGGGCAGGCCTTCGGGAGGATAGGATCTCGGATCGGCTGCCAGGTCGTCGACCACCAGGCCCTGGTCATGCGCAACGACCCAGCCGTTGAGCGACCGGTCTCCCGGAATCAGCGCCCCCAGCCGGCCGGAATAGCTTCCCCGGCCGGCGACCACCTTGAGAAAGCGTCCCTCTTCCACCACCAGCTGAAGTGCCGCACCTTCGGCCTGGAACAGCTCGATGGCGACCCGGGTCACCTCATCGAACAGCTGCTCCATCGTGTCGATCTGGAGCAGGCGGCCGCCCAGCTCGCGCAGCAGGGTCAGGGCCCGGTTGCGAGCGGCCGCCGCCTCGACCGCGGCGCGGAGCGACTGGCGGCGCACCCGGGCCATTTCCTGGCCGCGGTAAAAGGCGATAGTGGCGGCCACCATGGCGAAAGCCGCGAACACCGCTCCCAGGGTGGAGCCGCGGTAGGCAGCGTAGATCCCCACCCAGCCCAGCAGAATTGCGATCCAGGTGAGTGGCCCGGGATGATAGAGCCGGGCCCAGCCGGTGCTCACGCGGGATCCTCGATGATGGAGGAGAAGACCACCTCCCCGGTCGCCAGCATGCGGCGCAGATACGGGCGGCAGAGCCCGCATTGCGCGCCGCAGCCGGTCTCACGCATCAGATCTTCCAGCGACCAGTTGCCCTTCCGGGCCGCGGGCAGAAGGCTCGCAAACACCGTGTCCCGGCAGACGCACCGGTCGATCCGGATGGACCCGCGGGCCCCAACCATCAGCTTGGGTTGGCCGGCCGGAGGTCGATTTCGCTCGCCAGCGCCCGGGAGGGAAGCCGCACCGCGTCGAGCACCACCTGGGCCACGTCTTCCGGCAACAGAATCCCTTCCCGGCTGATCTTGGGAACCGTCCGCTCGCTGGCGAACTCGGTGTGCACCGTGCCGGGGCAGACCGCGAGCACCCGGACACCCTGTTTGCGGACTTCCAGCATCAGGGATTTGCTGAATCCCAGCACCGCGTGCTTCGAGGCGGCATAGGCGGTGCCGCCGACCAGCGCATTCTTGCCGGCCAGGCTGGCAATGTTCACGATGACGCCCTGACCCCGCTCGATCATGGAAGGAAGGACCGCCCGGGTCACCAGGTACAGGCTTCGGAGGTTGGTCGACATGGTGCGATCCCATTCGTCCAGCGTGAGATCGACCAGGGGCTTGAGCACCCCGATGCCGGCATTGTTGATGAGCACGTCCACCGGCCCGAGCTGCCCGGTCACCTGTCGTACCGCTGCCTTCACGTCATCGGGCACCCCGACGTCGGCCGGGTGACCCGCCGCCGGGAACCCGGCTCGGCCCAATTCATCGACCAGCCCGTGAACGTCTTCCTCCCCCCGGGCGCAGACTCCGACCTGGTAGCCGGCCTGGGCGAAGGCGAACACCAGGGCGCGCCCGATGCCGCGGGTGGCGCCGGTAATAAAGGCAACGGGTTGTGGCATATGGAGCAGAAA
>DASTEX010000229.1:0-4925 GCA_035709185.1 Gemmatimonadales bacterium | reverse complement strand
GCCGCTTTCGCCGCCGGCGACCGACCGCCATTCGCCCCGGGGGATGTCACCACCGCCGAGGAACGATGAGTACCGGCTGTTGCTGGGGCCCCGGGCGGAATATCCGTCCTGCCGGTTGCCGTAAACGAAGTAGGGTATCTGGTGGTCGACTGTCACGTGGTACATCTGCGCGATCGGCAGCTGGACCTGGTGCCAGCTCTTCCCCCGATTCCAGGAAATGGAGATGCCGCCGTCGTGTCCCACTGCCATGCGATTACCGTTGGCGGGGTCGATCCAGATGTCGTGGTGATCGTATCCGGGGGTCTCTACCGGCGAGGCATCCACCGTCGTCTTGCCGCCGTCGAGCGTCCGGCTCCAGTCGGCTGCCGCGAACCAGGCCTCGAGGTCGTTGTCGGGAGCCACCGTCATGCGGGTGTAGTACTGGGTCCGGCCGGCGAGCTGCCGGTCATAGCTCACGACCTGCCAGGTTCCGCCCGCGTCGTCCGAGCGCCACAGCTCGCCCCGCTCGGGCTCGAACCCGGGGAGCGGGACTCCATCACTGGTTTCGATCAGGGCATAGACCCGGCTGGGATTACTGCGGGCGACGGCGAGCCCGACCTTGCCGAAGGGCTTCGAAGGCAGCCCGCTCGACAGCCGGCTCCAGGTGATGCCGCCGTCGGTCGACTTCCAGATGCCGCTGCCGACGCCGCCACTGGTGCGGCCCCAGGTGTGAATCGCCAGCTGCCAGGTGGCTGCATAGACGATGCGGGGGTTCACCGGATCGATGACAACGTCGATGGCCCCGGTGCTGTCGTTGACGAACAGAGTGCGTTCCCAGGTCTTGCCCCCGTCGGCCGTCCGGTAGACCCCCCGCTCAGGCTGGGGCCCGTACGAATGGCCTAACGCCGCCGCCAGCACGACGTCGGGGTTCCGCGGGTCGATCGCGATCCGGCCGATTCGTCCGGTCTGCTCGAGGCCCACGCGGGCCCAGGTCTTGCCCGCGTCGGTGGACCGGTAGACACCCCAGCCCGAAGAGATGTTGCTCCGGATGAAGCTCTCGCCGGTGCCGACCCACACCACGTTGGGATCGGACGGCGCTACCGCGATCGAGCCGATCGAAGAGACCGGCTGGCTATCGAAGATCGGCTCCCAGCGGATCCCGCCATCCACGCTCTTGAAGATCCCGCCCGAGGCCGCGCCGACGTAATACACCAGCGGGTCGCCCTGGACCCCGGCCACGGCCGAAACCCGGTTGCCTTCGGGGCCGATGTGGCGGTACCGGAGCGGGCTGAACCAGGCCGGGTCCAGCGCCGGCCGGGGCTCGGCGGGACGGGAGCGTTGCTGGGCGGAGAGGGGGACGACGGCGGCCAGCATCAGCATGATGCTGAGGACGCGACGGGACATTCGGGGACTCCGAGATGGGATGCTCCAAAAATAGACGGTCAGACCGAGGGCGCACCGGCCTGCCCGCCTGCCTACATTTCCTCCGTACTGGGGTTGCGGTCACCATCATCCTTCAGGACGCTCATGCGTTTCCTCTCTACCGGCCTGTTCGGCATTCTCCTGGCTACCGCCTGCTCCGATCCTTCGGGGCCTCCAATCTTCCAGCAAGAGCCTCTGCCGCCGCCCGTTCTGCTCCAGATCGGCGCCGTGGATACCGCCTACAACGAGGAAACCACCCTGCAACTTTCCGGGAGCACGGGCCGGCTGCGGCTGGAGGGAACCGTGAGTCTGCCCGGGCCCAACTACACGCTCGACTTGAGCGGTACCCGACTGGGTTTTGACATCACCATTGACCTGCTCACGGTTGAGATTCCGGGCAGCACGCCCGAGTCCAACCTCTCGGGGCGGTCCCTTGCCGCCGAGTGGGAGCTGCCGGAGGGCACCTACCGGATCATCGTGCAGGACGCCGTGAAGTCACTGTTGGAGCAGGCGGTCGTGGTGGATTGAGCTGGGACGCCCGGGAGTATCTCCCGCGCTAGATTAGGGACAGCACTCCATAACAACCAGGCAGCCAATGGCCATCCCTCTCCGGGTCGTGGGTTCGCTGGCGCCGTCGGCTGGTGCCGCCGGCTCCGGTCCCCTTGTCCTTATATGTGGTGCTGAAGGGGCGGGGATCGGCCGGTGAGCGTTCCGCCGGAAATCCCACCCGATCTCCGCGGCGCGCTGGCCGAGCGGTTTGAGCTCCGATACGAGCTGGGCCGGGGCGGCATGGCCACGGTGTATCTGGCCTGGGACCAGAAGCACCACCGCGAAGTGGCGCTAAAGGTGTTCCGGCCCGATCTGGCGGCATCGATCGGGACCGAGCGGTTTCTCCATGAAATCCAGATCGCCGCCCGGCTCACCCATCCCCACATCCTGGCGTTGCACGATTCGGGGGAAGCGGGCGGCTACCTCTTCTATGTCATGCCCTACATCGAGGGCCGGTCGCTCCGGCAGCACCTGGAACGGGCCGGTCCGCTGGACCTGGCGGAGATTGTCTCCATTGTGGCACCGGTCGCCGGGGCGCTGAGCTACGCGCACCGGATGGGCGTGTTCCACCGCGACATCAAGCCCGAGAACATTCTCTTCGCGCAGGGCCATCCAATCGTGGCCGACTTCGGCATCGCCAAGGCGATCAGCACCGCGGGCGGCGCCAACCTCACCCGCACCGGCTTTCCGTTAGGCACGCCCGGGTACATGAGTCCCGAGCAGGCGCTCGGCCTCACCGACCTCGACGGCCGGACCGACGTGTACAGCCTGGCGGTGGTGACCTACGAGATGCTGGTCGGGGCCACGCCCAGAGGCTGGCCCACCGAGGAGGCGGTCCGCACGGGCCGGTTTCTCGACGCCTCGGCCGACCACCGGCTCCGATTGACCGGCGCCGGAAGCCGGGTGGAGGGAGCCCTGGTCCGGGCCTTGTCGGTGCGGCTCGACCAGCGTACCCCGACGCCGGACAGCTTTGTCGAAGAGCTCACCGGGGCGGCCGCTGCTCCCCGCCGGCGCTTTAACGAGCAGGAAGTGCGGGACATCGTCCGGATCGCGGCCGAAGCGGAGGCCAGCCAACCCACGATGAGCGGTGCGCTGACGATCGGGGGTCTGGAGGCGCTGGGCAGCGAAGTCGGCCTGGCGCCCGAGTCCATCCGCTCGGCCGCAGAAGCGTTAGGCAGCCCGGCCGCTCCGGCCTCGTCGCCGGGGACGGCCAACCGCTGGCTGGGCGGGCCCACCAGCTGCGTGTACGAGCAGGTCCTCGAAGGAGAGCTCCCGGAAGCGGAATTCCCGGTTCTGGTGGCGGAGATCCGGCGGGTGATGCGGAACGTGGGGCAGGTGAGCCAGCTGGGCCCATCGTTCTCCTGGAGCTCGGCTCCGGGGTCGTCCCGGCGCGATCTCGAAGTGGCGGTGCTGGTGCGAAGCGGCCGGACCCGGATCCTGATCCAGGAGAACTACGCCAATCTGATCGGCGGCGTGTTCGGAGGCATCGGGGGCGGCATGGGGGGCGGGGGCATGGGTCCGGTGATCGGCATAACAATCCAGGCACTGAGCGCGCCGCCCATCCTGCTGCTCGGGCTCATTCCGTTGTGGCTGCTCGGCACCTACGCCACGGCGCGCGGCGTGTACCGCGCGGTCATACGCCGGCGGGAACGGACGCTGCGGGAGCTGGGAGATCGGCTGGTAGCGCTGGCCCGGGAGCTGATACCGGTTCGGCCGGCGTTGCGACGGTGGTCGAAGGCGGAGTAGCCCATCGCCTCGCAATGCCGGCCCCTTTCGGCAGGGTCGGCAATTGCCGGGAGGGCCAGGCGACGATCTCCAGCCGCGGAGTGTGCAGGACCGGGCCCAGCGGTCCGTGACACTGCAGGCCCACTCCCGAGAGCACGGCATTGCGCTGGACGGTTGCCGCTACCTTCTGGACCGGCCAGCGCCCATGATGCAGCTCGATCTGCCGCAGGCTGCCTGACGGTCCCCTGGTATAGACGGCGTACCGCTCGGTGAGCCAGTGCTCCAGGCTTCCAGGCTCGGGAGTCACGGCCTGGCCCACCGGCGTATAGCGGGCCTGGAAGATCACCTCTCCGTTCTTTTCCCACCGATGGGTCACCATGCCGACGCCGCGTTCCACGTGGGCCCGAGTGGCAACGAACGGGAGTCCCAGTGATCGCGCACCCAGCCAGGCGGAGAGCCGGTCTCCCGCGTTCAGCTGCAGAAACCAGATGCCCGGTCTTCCGTTCCGGATGACGAACGTGTGCAGGCTCAGCATCGCCATCGCCGACCGGATCGGGGAGGGAACCAGCCGATACTCGATGCCGGAAGTCCAGAACGGTGCCACGGCAACCCAGGCAACGCCGTGAAACTTGTGGATGTTGAGCGGCGCCGGGACCAGCGCCCGCAGAGCCGGTGCGGGCACCGGCCAGTGCATCAGCAGCAGGTCATGCCAGGATTGCCGCCAGCGCCAGCCGCGTGAGGGCAGCGGCCACGGCCGATGGGCCACATGTTGGAAGCAGCGGGGCGTGCGCTCCACCCAACCCATGCTCACATCCTTCTGTCGAAACGCCGGCCGCGCCACTGGTACGAGAGGGCAAACGTCTTCATGGCGGCCAACCACGCGGCGAGCAGGATTGCCTGCCGCAGATAATTGAGGTTACTCCATTCCCGGGCCGCCGCCAGATCCTCCCCGCCCGGTGTCGTAATGCGGGTCAGGGTAAGCATGGTGGGAACGAAATAGCCGAACGTGAACACCCGTTCGGCGCTGGCCAGTGCCGCAGCGGTCAACCACCAGAGCCGCATCGGTGCCGGAGTGTAGATCGCGGCGAAGAAGCTCGCCACGGTCAGCAGCGTCAGCGGCCCGGTGGTGACAAAAGCCCAGAATCTCCGGGCGGGATCGTCCTGCCGAGCTGCTTCCGCGTTCCATGCCGGTTCCATTCCGGGGGCAGCCCCGGTCCAGCGTGAAACCGTTATGGCGCTCTCGTAGAGCC
>DASTEX010000228.1:0-4427 GCA_035709185.1 Gemmatimonadales bacterium | reverse complement strand
GGGCGCCCGCTTCCGAATCCGGGTCGCTGAACCGGACGACGCGGCCCGGCTCGAGGTGCTGGAGCGCCGTTGCTTCAGCGATCCCTGGAGCCGCGCCGGCCTGCGTGAGATGCTGGAGAGCGGGCAGGTGGTCGCGCGGCTGGCCGAATCGGGCAAGCAGCTCGCGGGCTACGTCTTCGCCCGCTGGGCTGCCGATACCGGCGAGATCATGAATCTGGCGGTCGCACCCGAGTTTCGGCGGGAGGGGCTGGCCCGCCGGCTGCTCGAAGCCGCCCTCGAGGCCCTCGAGGCCCGCGGCGTCACCGAAGTCTTCCTCGAAGTCCGGATCTCCAACCAGGCGGCCCTCGCGCTCTATCAGACCCGGGGGTTTCATGTGGCTGGCATGCGACGTGCCTACTACCGGTATCCCACAGAGGATGCGCTGGTACTCAGGCTGCACCTCGATAGTGTCGCAGAAAAAGGCCCCGACGAGCGTATCTTTGGTTGACTAAAGAACTTACGCTTCGGTAAACTTCCGGTGAGCACCATCCACGTTGTCTGGATTTCACCCGGAGGGAACCGTGAGTCGCAGCCTGAACAAAGTCCAACTGATTGGCAATTTGGGAGCCGATCCCGAAGTCCGCAGTACCGCAAATGGCTCGCGGGTCGCGACCATCTCGGTGGCCACCAGCCGGATCTGGAAGAACCAGTCCGGCGAGCGCCAGGAAAAGACCGAGTGGCACCGCGTGGTCCTGTGGAACAACAAGGGCAGTTCCCTCGCCGACGTTGCAGAGCGGTTCTGCAAGAAGGGCGACAAGGTATACATCGAGGGGAGCATCGAGTACCGGTCGTGGCAGGACCGGGAAGGTCAGACGCGCTACACCACCGAAATCACCGCGCGCGAACTGATCCTGCTCTCACCAAGATCGGCCGAAGCAGACGACGCCTTCCCGGCCTCGAAGGTCGCGGCGAGTGCCGCGCCGAGGAAGGAAGAGTCCTTCGGCGATTTTCCGGAGGCACTGGATGCCGAGGACGACGACCTCCCGTTTTAACCCGCTGCCCGCCATCCTGGCGCTCGCGTTGCTGCTTCCCGCGGTCGCGAGCGCCCAGGAAGCTCAACCATCGACCAAAACCCACACGGTGGTCCGCCACGATACGCTCTGGGATCTGGCCCGGAAGTATCTGAACGACCCGTTCCTCTGGCCGCAGATCTACCGGCTGAACACCGACGTGGTGGAAGACCCCCACTGGATCTATCCCGGTGAGGTGCTTCGCCTGGCCGAACCGCCTGAAGGGATCCAGGCGGTGCCATCACAGGATACGCCGCCTCCGCCGGCCCCGGGCGACTCCGCCGCCGCTGCTGCGGCCGCGGCCGCGGAAGAAGAGATGGAGCTGGCCTATCCGATGCCGGAGTTCGCGCGGCGCCACCGTCGCGAATCGCTGGAAGGCCTGTTGAACGTTTCGGAGCGGCCCTATGCGCCGCTCAGGGCTGGTGAGTTCTACTCCGCCGGGTTCCTGACCGAAGACCGGCAGCTGCCTTACGGCATCATGCTCGGCACGGTCACGCCCCAGCAGATCCGCAACCTCAGCGAGCGCGCCGCCGTTACCCTGTTCTCTCACGTGGCCGTTCGCGCTCCGTCGGATGGCAGCTACGGGGTCAACGACTCGCTGCTGGTGATCGTGCGGGAGACCGGCTTCCCCGGCTATGGTGAAATCGTGGTGCCCACCGGCATGATCCGGATCACCGGCCAGGCCGAGAACCAGTACCTGGGCGAGGTGGTGGCGGTGTACGGCGCCATGCGCAACGGGCAGCAGACCATTCCGGCCGAGCGGTTCCAGCCGGGCCCCGCTGTGCGGGCCGAACCGGTGACCGACTCGCTGACCGGCTCCGTCATCGGCGGCCGGGAGCTGCGCGAGCTCAAGCATCCGCAGAACTACGTGTTCATCGACCTGGGCCGGGACAAGGGCGTGACGCCGGGCGATGTCTTCGACATCCGCCGGGTTCCCGGTCCCCGGGTGAACGCGCCCGACACCATCGATGAGTTGATGGCCAGCGGGCAGGTGGTGCGGGTGGGCGAGCGCCATTCCACCGTGCTCCTTACCGGTATCATCTCGCCCGACATCCCGCCGGGAATGAAAGTGGTGCGGGTGAAGCGACTGCCGCAGCAATAGTCAAAGGCGGTCGGAGGCGGTCGAAGACAGTCGAAGACGGTTTACCAGGATTGGGGGGGAAGGGGCCCGGGGAGCGCTCCTCGGCCCGTTTCTTGTGCCTGGACTTCGACGCCTTCGACCGCCTTCGACCGCCTTCGACTATCTTCGACCTCTTCGGGGTGTGCGAGCATCCCCCACTCAGCCGTCCCCCCAACAACCTACTTCATATGACGCGGCGATCTGCTTTATTTTATCGCTACTTAGCTTCCCCGGAGCCATGATGCTGCTGCAGGCCGACGTAGGCGTGCCGAAAACTGCGCTCGACCTGGTTCTGGAGTCGGGTCCTGAGACCCTGGTGATTCTGGGAATCACCGCCCTGCTCTCGCTCGCCTCCTGGTTCATTATCGCGATGAAGTGGTGGCAGTTCCGGCGAATCAACCGGCAGAGTGTGCGGTTCTTTCAGACGCTCGAGACCAGCACCGGAGTGCGGGAGGCGTATCGCAGTGTCATGAAACTGCCCCAGTCGGCGTACAACCGGCTGTTTAAGGAAGGGATGTCGTTTTATACCGAGATCAATCCCGGGGTAATGACCGAGGCGGCGGAGCGGGGGAAGTTCTCGCTGTCCGATGCCCAGCTCGAGGCGCTGAAGCTGGTGCTGGGGAAGGAGGTGGCCGCTGAGCGGGATGCGGTGGCGCACTACGTCCCCTGGCTGGCGACCGTGGGCGCCGTGAGCCCGCTCCTGGGACTGCTGGGAACGGTGCTGGGCGTCATGGACGCGTTCATCGGCATTGCGTCGAGCGGCTCGGGGAACCTGGCCGCGATCGCGCCCGGCGTGGCGAAAGCGCTGGTCACCACGGTGGCGGGACTGGCAGTCGCCATTCCCGCCGTCATGGCTTACAACTTCTTTGCCGGCCGGGTCGGCCGGTTCGAAGGCGAGCTGGAAGGCTTCGGCAACGCGCTCATCGGCTGGATGGCGCGGGAAGGATTGCTCTAATGGCGGGCGGTATCAGTTCGCGCCCGGGCCGGCGTGGCGGGCTGGCCGTCACGGCCGACATCAACGTCACGTCGCTGGTGGACGTGGCCTTCGTGCTGCTGATCATCTTTATGATCACGGCGCCCATGCTGCAGGGGGGCGTGGATGTGCAGTTGCCCCGGGCCGCGGCGCGTCCCCTCTCAGTGAAGGAAGGGCTCATCATCACGGTCGATCGGACCGGGCGGGTGTTCGTCGACCGCGACGGCATGAGCCTGGACGAGTTTCGGGCCAGTTTTCGCGCCATCATCGCGCGACGGCGCCCGTCGGGGGTGTTCCTGCGGGGCGACAGCCGGGCGCCGTATGGCGACGTGGTGAAGGTCCTGGCGGTCATCCGGGAGTCTGGTATAGCTGACGTGGGCCTGGTGGCGGAGGAAGAGGAGCGGTGACCTCGTGGCGCGGGGTGCGCAAGCGCCCCGAAGGAGTCGGTGCCGGCTTTACCGGTACCCTGCTGGCGCACGGGCTGGCGCTGGCGTTCTTCCTGCTGCTGACCCAGACGCCGGCTTCGCTGGGCACCGTGTACGCCGTGAAGCTGATCGCCGCCCCCGCGACGCCACCGCCAACCCGCCGGCCGGCTCCGGAAGCGGTACCGCGCCCGGTGGAGCGGACCGCGCCGGTCAAACCGCCCACCCCGACCAAGCCGCTGCCGGCGCCGACCAAAACCGTGCCGCAGCCCAAGCAGGAGGCGCCGGCGCAGACCGCTACCACCGAGCGGCCCAATCCCGGGGAGACGCCGTCCACCGGGACCCATGTCGCCAACGTCGAGACGCCGGGCGCGGAGTTTCCCTATCCCCAGTATCTCGAGCGGATCGTCAACGAGATCTATCGGCGCTGGAACCGTCCGGCGGGAACCACGGCGCTCCGGACCCAGATCCAGTTCTCCATTTTGCGGGATGGTACCGTGCGTGAGATCCGAATCGTCAGCAAATCGCGCAGCTTCTCGTTCGACCTGGGGGCCCAGGGTGCGGTGGAAGCGGCCGCGACCGCGCGCGCCTTCGGCCCGCTGCCGGAAGGCTTCCGGAGCGACGTGCTCCAGATCGCGCTGTGGTTCGTGCCCCGGGGCAATCCATGACGCGGCGGCTGCTGTTCTCCCTGCTGCTGCTGGCCGGGGCGGGCCCCCTCCTGGCGCAGGACACCACCCGGGTGGAGCTGCGCCTGTTCTACAACAATCCCAAGCTCCGGCCCTCCCTGGTGGTGTTGCCGGCGCCGGGTCTCGACTCGGTCCGGGCCATCGTCGAACGGGATCTGGACTACAGTGACCGGTTCG
>DASTEX010000227.1:0-6177 GCA_035709185.1 Gemmatimonadales bacterium | reverse complement strand
AGCAGGCGGCGCAGGGGCTGCTCCAGCAGCTCATGGATACCGAGCCGATGAGCCTGGACGCGTTCCTGACCCAGCCGGCCGCCGGGGGGCCCCACGGCCAGACCATCGCCGACCAGGTGAAGGAGCTGACCGCCAAGACCGGCGAGAACGTCGCCCTCCGCAACGCGGTGAAGTACGCCCCCGGCCGGAGCGGACTGGTGGGGCTCTACCTCCATCACAACCACCAGGTGGGCGTGCTGGTGGAGCTGGAGTGCGGCAGCGACGGCGTGGCCCGGAGCAGCGGCGCCCGGGAGCTGGCCCGGGAGCTGGCGCTCCACATCGCGTCGGCCGATCCGCTCGCAGTGCGGGCCGAGGACGTGCCGGCCGAGGTGATCGACCGGGAGCGGCGCATTGCCGAGGAGCAGGTGGTGCAGGAGGGCAAGCCCGAGGCCGTGCGCGGCAAGATCGTCGAGGGCAAGCTCAAGAAGTTCCTGTCCGAGCGGACCCTGCTGCACCAGCCCTGGGTCAAGGACGACAAGAAGGCGATCGGGCAGCTGATGGACGAGGTCTCCCGCCAGGTGGGCACCGCCCTTACGGTGACCCGGTTCACCCGCCTCAAGGTCGGAGAGGCCTGATGCCGCTGGCCTACCGCCGGGCCCTCCTCAAGTTGTCGGGTGAAGCGCTGGCGGGAGAACAAGGCGTGGGAATGGACTATTCGGTCATCGAGCGGCTGGCGGACGAGATCCGCACCGCCCACGGCCGGGGAGTTCAACTGGGGCTGGTGGTGGGCGGCGGCAACATGGTGCGGGGCACCCGGGCCAGCAAGGCAGGGCTGGACCGGGTCTCCGCCGATTACATGGGCATGCTGGCGACCGTGATCAACGCGCTGGCGCTGCAGGACGTGCTCGAACGGTTCGGCCTGGCCACCCGGGTGATGACCGCCATCCGGATGGAATCCGTGGCCGAGCCGTACATCCGCCGCCGGGCCATCCGGCATCTGGAAAAGGGCCGCCTGGTGATCTTCGCCGCTGGAACCGGCAACCCCTTCTTCTCGACCGACACCGCCGCCGTCCTGCGGGCCCTCGAGATCGACGCCGAAGTGATCCTCAAGGCCACCAACGTCGACGGGATCTATACCAGCGATCCCCGGACCGACCCGAACGCGACCTTCATCCCGGAGCTCACCTTCCAGCAGGCGCTGGTCGAGAGCTACGAAGTGATGGACGCCAATGCCTTCGGTCTCTGTAAGGCCAACGGCCTTCCCATTGTGGTCTTCAACATCCAGCAACCCGGCGCCGTCCTGCGCGTGCTGGAAGGCGAACGGGTGGGGACGATCGTGCGATGAGCCATCAAAGCCAGCAGCAGGAAACCATTCCCGCCATCGTCAAGCATGCCCGCGAGACGATGCAGAAGGCGGTCGACAGCGCCAAGAAGGAATTCTCCGGGATCAGGAGCGGCAAGGCCTCGACCACGCTGCTCGACCTGGTCCGGGTGGAAGCGTACGGCACCCCCCTGCCGCTCAACCAGGTAGCCATGGTGGCGGCGCCCGAGCCGCGGATGCTCACGGTGCAGCCGTTCGACAAGTCGCTCGCGCCGGTGATCGAGAAAGCCATCCGCGACGCCGATCTGGGCCTCAACCCGGCGTCGCAGGGCGGACTGATCCGGGTCCCCCTTCCGCCGCTCACCGAGGAACGGCGCAAGGAGCTGGTGCGGCTGGTGCACAAGCTGGGCGAAGAAGGCCGCGTCGCGGTGCGGCACCAGCGAACCGAGGCGATGCATCGGTTGAAGAAGCTCGAGCATGTGAGCGAAGACGATAAGCGGCACGCCGAGAAGGACGTGCAGAAGCTCACCGACGATCATATCCATCTGATCGATCAGATCATCAAGGCCAAAGAGGCCGAAATCCTCGAAGTGTGACGGAAACTCCGGACCACCTTCTTGCCGCCATCCGGAAGGATGGCCGGATCCCCCCGCATATCGCGGTCATCATGGACGGGAACGGGCGCTGGGCCCAGGCCCGGGCCCTGCCTCGGCCGGCCGGCCACACGGCCGGCATGGCGGCGGTGCGGGAGATCGTGGAAGGTGGTCTCCAGGCCGGCGTCCAGGTCCTGACCCTGTTCGCGTTCAGTCAGGAGAACTGGCAGCGGCCCCAGCCCGAGATCGACGCGCTGATGCGGCTGCTGGAGGAATACATCGCGCGCGAGACCAGCGAGCTGGCCGCCCAGGGCGTCTCGGTGTCCATCCTGGGCGAGCTCGAACGGCTGAGCCGCGGCGCCCGCCGCGCGGTGGACCGGCTCATGAGCTCGACCGCCGGGGGTCGCAACCTCGCGCTCAATCTCTGCATCTCGTACGGGGCGCGGGCGGAGCTGGCCCGCGCCGCCCGGCTGCTGGCCGGGGAAGTGGACCGGGGCGAACGCCGGGTGGACCAGATCGACGAAGCCGCGATGGCCGAACGCCTCTACACCGCCGCGTGGCCCGACCCCGATCTCCTGATCCGGACCTCGGGGGAGCTCAGGCTCTCCAATTTCCTGCTCTGGCAGCTGGCCTACGCCGAGTTCTACGTGACGCCGGTGCTCTGGCCCGACTTCACCCGGCATCACCTCTACCAGGCCATCCGGGATTATCAGCGCCGGGAGCGGCGGTTCGGCCGGGTGACGGTCGAGGAAAGCCGGTAGCCGGTCCGGTCGCCCGTATGGCCAATAATCTCACGCAGCGCATTCTCTTCGCCGTCGGGGCCATCCCCATCGTGCTGGTGGTGGCCTGGTACGGCGGCGCCCCGCTCGCGGCGCTCATCGCCATCGCGGGAGTGCTGGGATCCCTGGAGCTGGCCGGGTTCGCCCGGCGTCAGGGACTGGCGCCCTCCCGTCCGCTGGTGGTGCTGGCCGCGGCCGGCATCCCCACGCTGGCCTGGCTGGTGCAGCGCGAGCCGGACGTGCGCGAACTGGTGGCGCGCTGGTGGCCCTACGCCATCGCGCTCTGGGTGATGCTGATCCTGGTCGACACCCTCGCGCGGCTCGCGCCCGAACGCCGGCCGCTCGCGTCGGCCGCCGTCACCGTCCTCGCGCCGCTCTACGCGGCCGGCCTGCCCGCGTTTCTGCTCGCGATCCGGCATTCGGGTCACCCGCTTCGCTCGCTCGAGGGTACCGCCCTGGTGCTGTTCCCCGTCATCACCGTCTGGATCTGCGATACGGCGGCGATGTCGGTCGGCCGGAAGGTCGGCGGACCGCGGCTGGCGCCGACCGTGAGTCCCGGCAAGACCTGGTCGGGCACCATCGGCGGGTTCATCGGCGCCCTGGTGGTGGCCCCGGTCTACCAGGCAGCGGTCTTTACTCCGTTAGGCATGGATCTCTCGCCCGGGCTGCTGCTCGTCATCGCCGGCCTGATCGGTACCCTGGGCCAGATCGGCGATCTGGCCGAGTCGCTGCTCAAGCGGGAGGCGGGGCTCAAGGACTCGAGCCACCTGATCCCGGGTCACGGTGGCGTGCTCGACCGGCTCGACTCGCTCTACTTTGCCATTCCGCTGGCCGCGTTCTGCTATCGCCTGGCCGGCGTCATCTGATGACCCGGGTCGCGGTGCTCGGCTCGACCGGCTCGATCGGCCTCTCCACCCTGGAGGTGCTGCGCCGCCACCGCGGGCAATACCAGGTCGTGGCGCTCACCGCCGGGACCAACGCCGAGCTGCTCGCGTCCCAGGCGGTCGAGTTCCGGCCCGCGTTCGCCGGGTTGGCCGACGGTCTGACGGGCGGACGGACTGCCGGACAATTTGACCGCTGTGGGCCGGAGTGCCTGGTGGAAGCCGCCACCCGGCCCGACGTCGACGTGGTGGTGAATGCCGTGGTGGGCTTCGCCGGGCTCGATGCCACGCTGGCCGCGCTGCGGGCGGGCAAGCGGGTGGCGCTGGCCAATAAGGAATCGCTGGTGACGGCCGGCCCGCTGGTGCTCGAGGCCGCCCGGAGCGGTGGCGGGACGCTGGTGCCGGTCGACTCGGAGCACAGCGCGGCGCTCCAGTGCATCGCGGCCGGGAGGAGCCGGCCGGTCCGGCTGGTGCTGACCGCTTCGGGCGGGCCGTTCCGCACCTGGGAGCCGGACCGGATCGAGCACGCGTCGGTGGATGAAGCGCTCTCCCATCCCACCTGGCGCATGGGCCACAAGATCTCGGTGGACAGCGCCACGCTGGTGAACAAGGCGCTGGAAGTCATCGAAGGACACTTCCTGTTCGATCTCTCGTACGACGCCATCGAGGTGGTGGTTCACCCCCAGAGCGTGATCCACGCGTTCGTGGAATTCGCCGATCGCAGCGTCCTGGCCCAGGTCGGGTTTCCCTCGATGGAGCTGCCGATTCTCTACGCCCTGAGCCACCCGGAGCGGTTGCCCGATCAGGGCGTTCGGCGGTTCGATCCGCTGGCAACCGGCGGGCTCACGTTCGAGCCGGTGCGGACCGGCGTCTTCCGGGCGTTTGCCCTGGGAGTTGCCATGGGGCGGCGGGGCGGGACCGCTCCGACCGCCTTCAACGCCGCCAACGAAGTGGCGGTCGCGGCGTTCCTGGAGCAGCGGATCCGGTTCGGCCGTATTGCCGAGGTCATTGAAGGGGTGTGTGCCGCGCACACCCCCGTGCCCGTCACTTCAGTTGAGGCGGTGCGCGAGGTGGATGCCTGGGCCCGGGTGCGGGCAAGGGAGCTTATCGGGTGAACAACGTACTGCTGACGATCCTGGCCCTGGTCATCGTACTGGGGGTGCTGGTCTTCGTACACGAGCTGGGCCACTTCCTGGCCGCCAAATGGGCCGGCATCCGGGTCTTCCGTTTCTCCCTGGGCATGGGCGCACCGGTGAAGCGGCTCACGTTCACCCGGGGCGGAACCGAGTACGCGGTATCCTGGCTCCCGCTCGGGGGCTACGTCAAGATGGCCAGCGGCGAGGAGATGGCGAGCGACGCGCTGGAAGGGAAGGCGCTCGATCTCGCCGACGTGCCGCCGGACCAGACCTTCGAGGCCAAGCCGGTGTGGAAGCGGATGATCGTGATCCTGGCCGGCGTAACCATGAACGTGCTGTTCGCCTGGTTCCTCTTCACCTCGCTGTTCATCAAGAACGGGCGGGCGGTGAACCCGACCACCACGGTCGGGAGGGTGATCGACAGCGCGCTTGCCCCCGAGGCGCGCGGCCTGAGTGGGCTTCGCCCGGGCGACCGGATCGTCGCGATCGACGGCCAGCCGGTCGAGAGCTGGGAAGAGATCGTGGGCGCCATCCAGCACGGCCGGACCGACTCGATAGTGGTGGAGGTCGAGGGCCGGCCGCCGCTGATCGTGCCCCTGCACCGGGATGATCTGGCGCAGCGGATCGGCGCATCGATCGCCATCCTCCCGGCCATGGCGCCGGTGGTGGGCCAGGTGGTTTCGGGGCGGCCGGCCGCCCGGGCCGGGATCCAGGCCGGTGATACGATCGTCAGCGTCGAGGGCCAGCCAGTCAGGCAGTGGTACGACATGGTCGGTGTCGTGGCCTCGCGGGGCGGCCGGGAAACCAGCTTCGTGATTTCCCGGAACGGGGAGCGGATGGAGAAGGTCCTGACCCCGTACACCGAGCGTGACCCCGGCAACCGGGAGCACACCATCGGGCGGATTGGCGTTTACCCCAGGATGCCGGACAGCCGCTACGTACCGCTCACGCTCGGCCAGGCCATCACCGAAGGAGGGCAGGCGACCCTGGGCTCGCTCTCGTTCATTCTCCGGACGGTTCGCGCCATGTTCACCGGCCGGGTGTCCACCCGGGAAGTCGGCGGGCCGATCGCGATCGGTCAGGCCGCGGGAGAGTCGGTGCGCCAGGGCCTGGACCAGTTCCTGAGCTTCATGGCGCTGATCTCGGTGAACCTGGCCGTGGTCAATATGCTCCCGATCCCGGTCCTGGACGGCGGCCAGTTTCTGTTCCTGCTGGGCGAGGCGGTGCTGCGCCGTCCCCTCCCGCTGCGGCTGCGCCAGCGGCTGACGGCGGTGGGGCTGTTCCTGATCATGGCCCTGATCGTCCTAGCGTTCTCGAATGACATCAGGCGGCTGCTGGGCGTCTAGGTGTCTGATTGCCCGTCACGTGGGCTTAGGGTCGGAAGAGTCGGAAGGGTCGGCCGGTCGGAAAAGATGGGAACGGAGACGGGACCTCTCCGACCCTTCCGAACCCTTCCGACCCTTCCGACCAGGGGAGTGCTTGTAGGGC
>DASTEX010000226.1:0-4590 GCA_035709185.1 Gemmatimonadales bacterium | reverse complement strand
TATCAGCTATCAGCTGTCAGCTATCAGTCGTAGCTGACAGCGGGTGGCGTGTGCAGCATCCATCTTTGAAGGAACGAACCCATGCCCGACACTGAACAGCCTTCCGCGCCCGCAACCTCAACCACTCCTGGTGAGCCCTCGTCGGCGGCGAACCGGCTCCTCATGAACCGGCTGGAGGCGGTGGAGCAGGAGAACCGGCGGATGAAGCGGCAGGGCACCATCCTCATGCTGGTGACCGCCATCCTGCTCGGCGTGGGCGTGGCGCTGGTCTACACCGCGGCCCGGCGCGGCATGCCCGGCATGGTTCCCAAGGTCATCGAGGCCAGGGAGTTCGTGCTGCGAGACGGCGACGGCCGAATCCGGGGTGTCTGGGGCAGGGATGAGGAGGGCGCCATCCGCCTGGTGCTCCAGGACCATCGCAACCAGACCAGCATCAAGCTCAACCTGCTGGACGACGGCACCAGCGGCCTGACGTTCGCCGACAGCGCGGGGAACCCCCGCCTGATCCTGGCCGTCCTGCCGGATGAGACCATCAACTTGGTTCTGGGTGACGGCCGGGGTGTGGCACGGACGGTCCTGGGACTCAACCCCGATGGCGCGAGCACGCTGGTGTTTGCCGACCAGGGCGGGACTGCCCGGGCCGGCATCGGGGTGGATGCCCGCGGACGGTCGATGCTTTCGGTGGGACAGGAAGTGGAAGAGCAGCCGGCAGACACTACCCGGTGAGAATCACCCGCTTCATCGACGCTCCTCGGCCGGCACCGTTACTTCCGGCAGCCCGGCCGAGGGCGTTTTTGCGCGCAACCGGAACCAGATACCGGTCAGCTCCACCGCCGCCTTGAGAAAATCCGCCGGTCCCAGTTTGGAGCCTTTCACGTCGCTCCAGGCATGCAGCGGGAACTCGTAGATCCGCCGGTCGGGAACCGGCTCTCCTCTCGCCCGCAGCACGTTGAGATAGCGCCCGATCAGCTCCACGTCGAACAACCAGCGGCTCTGGAACGGCCGGAGCAGGATCGTCTCCAGCTCCGATGAACGGCGGAAGAGCTTGGCGCCGCACTGGGTGTCGTACACCGCGATACCGAGGGACCACGAGGCCACCGTGGCGAAGATCCGGCCGAGGTAATGCCGGGCCGCGTGGCGCTCGATTCGCCGTCCGAGCAATCGGACGCGGGCGCCGATCACCCAGTCGAGCGAATCGTGGGTGTCGAGCAGGCTGATGAACTCGGGGAGGACTTCGAGCGGAGTGGCCAGGTCGGCATCCCAGAAACCGACGTAGCGCGGGCTCTGCTCGATCGCGCGCAGCATCCCCCGACGGACCGCCTCGGCCTTGCCCTGGTTCCGCGGGAGATCGATCACCTCGAGCCGGCCGCCCGGATGGCGAGGGGCCATTTCCCGGAGCAGGGGGAGGGTGCCATCGCTGCTGCCGTCGTTGACGAAGAGAAACCCGAGGTCGGGATGCCGGGAGAGGAACTCTTCGAACCGCTGCGTGGGAAGACGCGCCGCCTCGTTGTAGCACGGAACCACCACAACGGTCTGGGGAGGCATTCTTAAGAGTAATGCTTCGGGCGGGCAGGCGGGCAGGCGGGCAGGCGGGCAGGCGGATTGCCGGAAGGTCGAAAAAGGTCGGAAGGGTCGGAAGGAGTCCCGCGCGTGATAGTTACCGACGCCTCCGACCCTTCCAACCTTCCGACCTTCAGTCAGCCTTTGGTCGTCACCTGGCCTGGCTGCGTGACCATGCGCAGGTAGGGCTTCTTCGTTACCCAGCCCTCCGGGAACTTCTTCTTCGCCTCTTCGTCGCTGACGGCCGGGAGGATGATGACGTCATCGCCCTGCTGCCAGTCGGCCGGGGTCGAAACCTGGAAGCCGGCGGTGAGCTGGAGCGAGTCGATCACCCGCAGCAGCTCGTCGAAGTTGCGCCCGGTGCTCTGGGGATAGGTGAGGGTCAGCTTAACCTTGTTGTCGGGACCGATCACGAACACTGAACGCACCGTGACGTTATCGGATGCGTTGGGGTGAATCATGTCGTAGAGCAGCGAGACCTTGCGGTCGGGATCGCCGATCATGGGGAAGTTCACCTGGTGTCCGGTGACTTCCTTGATGTCGCCTTCCCAGCGCCGGTGTGAATCGACCGGATCCACGCTCAGGCCGATGATCTTGCAGTTGCGCTTCTCGAACTCGGACGCCAGCTGAGCCGCCCGTCCGAGCTCGGTGGTACAGACCGGGGTGAAGTCCTTGGGGTGGGAGAACAGCACCGCCCAGGCGTTGCCCTTCCACTGGTAGAAGTCAATCGGCCCCTGGGTGGTGTCGGCAGCGAAGTTGGGGGCGGTATCACCTAACCTGATTGCCATTCGTGAATTCCTTTCGCGTTAGCCGTTAGAGTGAGGCGTAAGCCGTAAGCCGTGAGCCCTGAGCCGTTTCTTCCTGAGTCACACCAACCTACCCCGCGACGGGCCCAGAGCTAGTGACCAGCTATTAACCGCTAAATTGGGTCATGCAGCAGTACGACGTCATCGTAATCGGGGGCGGTCACGCCGGGACCGAGGCCTCTGCCATGGCCGCGCGTCGAGGCGTCCGCACCCTGTTGCTTACGCAGAACCTCGAGACGATCGGACAGATGTCCTGCAACCCGGCCATTGGCGGCATCGCCAAGGGCACGGTGGTGCGGGAAGTTGATGCGCTGGGCGGGATAATGGGGCGGGCCACCGATCGAGCCCGGCTCCAGTTCCGGATGCTCAATCGTTCGAAGGGACCGGCGGTCTGGTCACCCCGGGCCCAGTGCGATCGGGGCCTGTATCGTCGTGCGGTGAGGTGGTTGCTGGAGCAACTACCAGAACTCTCGTTCGCGCAAGGCACTGTGGCTCGAATACTTATGGAATCGGGCCGAGTGTTGGGTGTCGAGACGACGGACGGCAGGCGGTATGGTGCCAGGGCGATCGTGATTACTGCCGGTACCTTCCTGCGGGGCCGGATCCACTTGGGGCTCGAGACCACCATCCCGGCCGGCCGGGCGGGGGATCAGCCGTCGGTGGAACTGGCAGAATTCCTTGCGGCACAAGGAATTGTGATCGGACGATTCAAGACGGGGACTCCCCCGCGGATCGACGGACGGACGGTGGATCTCTCTCGTACGGTCCGGCAGGACGGCGAGGAGGGCCCGTTCTGGTTTTCCTGGTACGAGCGCGCGGACCATCCGCCACAGCTCCCCTGCTACCTGACCCATACCGACGGCCGGCTCAAGGAGATCGTCACCCGCAGTCTCCAGCAGTCGGCGCTCTTCGGTGGAGCCATCAGCGGGCGGGGGCCGCGGTACTGCCCGAGCATCGAAGACAAGGTGGTTCGCTTTCCGGCGGTGGAGCGGCACCAGGTGTTCCTGGAGCCTGAAGGACTCGACACTACCGAGATGTACGTGAACGGACTCTCGACCTCGCTCCCGCCTGCGGTCCAACTCGAGTACCTGCGGACAGTGCCTGGGCTGGAGCACGTGACGATGACCCGGCCCGGGTACGCGATCGAGTACGACTACTTCCCGCCGACCCAGCTGGACGCGACGCTCCGGTACAAGGATACCGAGGGTCTGTTCTTCGCCGGCCAGGTGAACGGGACCACCGGTTACGAAGAGGCGGCGGCGCAGGGCGTGGTTGCGGGGCTCAACGCGGCCGGGTTGGTGCTTGGCGGGGAGCCGGTGGTCCTGGCCCGGGACCAGGCCTTCATTGGGGTGCTGGTGGACGATCTGGTGAGCCGCGGAGTGGATGAGCCGTACCGGCTGTTCACCTCGCGCGCCGAGTTCCGGCTGCTCCTCAGGCACGACAACGCACTACGGCGGCTGTACCCACTGGCTACCGAGCTGGGTCTCCTGACCGACGAAGAGCGCCGCATTGCTGAGGGAAGGCTCGGCGCGGAAGAACAGGTGTTGTCGCTCGCTCGGCGGACGGTGCTCCGGCCGGACCAGGTGAACCAGGAGCTGGAAGAGCAGGGACACTCACCCGTGGTGGAGCCGGTTCGGGTCGCGGAGCTGGCCCGCCGGCCCGGCCTCAGTGTGGGTCGCCTGCTGGACCTCGCCGGAGTGGAGGTAAGTCCGGAGGAGGCAAACTGGGCCGAAGTGGAGCTCAAGTACGCCGGTTACCTGTCGCGGGAGCTCGAGGCGGCCCGGCGGCTGGGCGAGATGGAGACGTTCTCGCTCCCCGAGGAACTTGATTATCACGCGCTGGAGACGATTTCCTACGAGGCCCGGGAGAAGCTCAACCGGATCCGGCCAACCAGCCTGGGGCAGGCCGGGCGCATTCCTGGAGTGAACCCGAGCGATTTACAGAATCTCGTGGTCGAAGTGCTCCGCCGCCGGCCCAGCGTTGCCACGGAGTGAGAAATCCTATCCCCACCCAACTTGGATTGCTTTCGCCGACTTCGACTCCCCCCTCAGCACTGCAACTCGCCATCTCAGCACCCGCAACAGTCAAGGCATTGTTTCACGTGAAACACGGGGCTCACGGTGGCGACCAGTAGGCTGCCTGCAGTACCGCCGTGCTGGAGCCCAGTGAAGGGACTGCACGCGACATATGGCTGACAGGAGAGGGTACGGAGAAAATCTCCCCA
>DASTEX010000225.1:0-2432 GCA_035709185.1 Gemmatimonadales bacterium | reverse complement strand
GCCCCGGACTCGCCAGATCCATGAGCCAGAACCGAAGCGACGGCTCGGCGTGCAGATCGCCGGCCAGCTCCGCCACCTGCTCCGGGTCGAGGTACACCAGTAATCCCTCGGTGATCACCAGCGTCCGGCGGGAGTCCGCGCCGATCCGCCGGAGCAGTGACTGCCGGTCGGGCCGTACCGACAGGTCGAGCCGAACCGCATCGTAACTGCAGCGAAGGGGTTCGGACGCGAGGGTGGTTTCCTTGAGATCGAGCAGCTCGCCCTGATCCACGTCCACCCAGTGGAGCGCGGCGGGGAGGGGAAGCCGCCAGGGCCGGGCGTCGAGCCCCGCCGCGAGATTCAGCACGCAATCCACCTCCTCGTGCCGCACCACCCGCAGGATGATTTCGTCCATCACCGCGGTCCGCACGATCATCGGCCAGGCCATCTGCCGGCCCTTGGGCATGGCCCGCACGATCGCCTCGCCCCGCTCCCCGGCCAGCCGTCGGGCATAGGGATCCCGGAAGACCGCGTCGGAACGCTCGCTCTCCATGGCGCGGTAGAAGGCCACCCAGCGCGCGGTGTCGGCGATGTTCTGGATCACCGGACCAGTCATGGCACCGGCCTCACCCGGGGGAGCTTCTCGCGCCGGCTGGCGGCGTGGTACGCGAAAGTGGCCAGGACAATGGCGTTCTGCTTCAGGTCATCCACCCGGACCCGCTCGGCAAAGTCCATGTTGGTGTGGTGGTCCCGGGTGTCGTAGTCGGTGTAATCCTGGAGAGTGTTGAACGCCGGAAGCCCGAGGGCCGTGAACGCCAGGTGGTCGGTACTCCCGATCTTTGCAGTGACGTTCTTCCGCATCCCGAGGTCCTTGAGCGGCTCGAGCCAGGCATCGAAGATCGGCTTGATCAGGGCGTCCTCTTCCATGTACCAGCCATAGATGGGGCCGGTACCGGGATCGTTGTTGAGATAGACCGAGAGCTTGGCCCGGGCGGTTGCGTTGGAGTCGCCGGCGTAGTGGCGCGCCGCATAGGCCCGGGACCCGAGCAGTCCCTGCTCCTCACCCCCCCAGAGCGCCATCCGGATGGTGCGGCGCGGCTTGAGGTCGAGCGCCGTGAGGATCCGCATGGCCTCGATCAGGGCCGCCGAAGCGTCGGCGTTGTCGGTAGCGCCGGTCGCGGAGTGCCAGGAGTCGAGATGGGCGCCCAGCAGGACGACCTCGTCCTTCACCATGGGGTCGGTGCCGGGGATTTCGGCAATGACGTTGTAGCCGCTGGTATCGGCGAGGTGCTCCCGGCTGTCCACCCTGACCCGGAGCCTGACCGGCGCGCCGCCCTGGAGAGCCCGGACGATCAGGTTGTAGTGCTCGGCGAGCAGGATCACCGAGGGCGCGGCGTCGCGGCGGGTGGTGCGGCTGCCCAGCACGAACGCCGTCCCGTGCTGTCCCTGGGTGGGACGCAATACCACGCCGGCGCCCACTTCGCTCATGATGCGGGCCCGGGCCTGGTTGGGGAGCGGGCTTCGCGGGTTCAGAAACGGCGGTGCACCGATCCGCACCGCGGTGTCGAATGCACTGGGCTGGGGCCGGTCGGCCACGATGAAGCCGGTCTGGGGCTGGGTCAGCAGCACGATGGCGCCGCGGAGATCCGAGGCCCGGGCGCGGACCGCGGTGGAATCGGTCAGATCGCCCAGGTAGACCGGTACGCCCAGCAGCTCGCCGTTGGTCGACGGGCTCCAGGCCTCGGGATAGCCGGTGAGCGGGAAGTACCAGGGCTCGACCATTTCGAGCACCAGTTTTTCCAGCGTCCACCCTCGTCCGAAGGGGAAGCTCTCCAGGTGCACCGCCGAGAGGCCGTAGCGCTCGAGCTCCCCGGCGCTCCAGTCGGCGGCGCGCTTGTACGCAGGGCTCCCGGTCAACCGTGGCCCGATGACATTGGTGAGCTGGGAGAAGGTCTGCTCCACCCGGGAGCGCTGGAGTCCCTCCTCCCTGATCCGGGCGATCACCGCCCGGTCCACCGGCTCCTGGGCAGTCGACCAGGGCGCCGCGGCGAGCGACAGTGCGGCGACCCAAACCGGTCCGGGGGTAAACCTCATCGGGGATTCCTTCGCTCGTCTGGGGTACAGGCCCAAAGCTACGGAGCCCGCCGGGGCAGCGGAAGCGACCGCTTCCCCGGTATTTTTGGGGAATGACAGACTTCATCCGTGAGATGGTCTCGGCCGATGTCGCGAGCGGCCGGTTCGGCCGCCCGGTGTGCACCCGGTTCCCCCCGGAGCCGAACGGGTTCCCCCACATCGGGCACGCCAAGTCCATCTGCCTCAACTTCGGGATCGCCCGGGAGTTCGGCGGGACGGTGAATCTCCGCTTCGACGACACCAATCCGTCCACCGAGGACATCCGCTACGTCGAAGCGATCAAACGGGACATCCGGTGGCTCGGATTCCAGTGGGACCAT
>DASTEX010000224.1:0-4682 GCA_035709185.1 Gemmatimonadales bacterium | reverse complement strand
TCCCGTCGCCGCCATGAGGATCAGGATCAAAAGGAACCCCTGGATCGTACTGGTCGCTGCGTAGCGGCGGGCCGGCGAAACGTTGAGGCTGGTTCCCCGGGCCAGGCCGACCCGCCAGCGGATCAGCATGAGCATCGGCGGCACCTCGAGGGCCAGCACGAGAACCACCATGACCATCTTCGCCCAGAACAGGTCGCTCTGAAGGTAGTAGGCGCTGCCTTTCTCATATCCGCTGAATGCCCGGATCAGCCCCGTGCCGATCAGGAGCAGGGCGGAGATGCCCCACCAGTTGTCGGCATAGAGCGCCTGCTGGATGCCCTGGGCGTCGAGCCGGCCGCGAAAGGCCCGGGCCCGGGCCCAGATGGCTCCGAGGCCGACAGCCAGACCGATCAGGTGGACGGCGGCGAGCAGCCAGCGCACGGTCACTTACAGGTCGACGAACACCTTGAATCCCCCGTACATCATCCGCTTCGGGTCGAACGGCATCGCCTGGTCTCCCATCATCCGGTCGATCCGCGGATCCTGCATCACCTTCGCGTTGACCCGGTCGCGGTGGGCCCGGGACCGGTAAACGATCCAGGAAAACACGACCGTCTCCCCCCGTTGCAACCGGAGCCTTTTGCCGAAGGGCTGCACCCCTTTCGGACTCAGGTCGTCACCGACGCATTCGCGGTACTCCAGGGCGCCGTGCTCTATCCAGACTTTTCCGGCCTGCCGCGACATGCGCCGGTAGGCGGTCAGGTTGCGCTTCTTCATCGGGATCACGAAACCATCGACGTACATGCGAGTCTCCATTCGTCCAGCGATTCAGCGATCGGGTGATTTGGCGATTACCTCTGGCCACTTTCGGAAGCAGGCCGGTGGGCCAGGGCGGAGTACGGAATCTTCCCGGGCAATCGCCAGATCGCCAGAGCGCCCGATGAAGTGGATCGCCAGCTGGAGGGGAGTTCGAGCGCAAGAGTCGGATCGTCACCGGCGGGGACATTCACTAACCTGGGGGCCTCACCCAACGGACCAGGCCCATGAGCTTTCGCGTTTCATCCATCCCCCAGCGCGTCGCGGATGAGGTCCGCGTCACCATGCGATCGCCCGGGTACGGGCATCCCGCCCACCGGGAAGTTGCCAAAGGCACCGGACCCTGTCGAGCCTGTCTCCGTCCTTTCCAGGTCGGCGTCGATGAACGGATTCTCTTCACCTATCAGCCGTTCAGCGATGAGGCGCTGCCGTCACCCGGGCCGGTGTTCATTCATGCCGAACCCTGCGACCGGTACGAGGGGTCTCGGGTTCCGGATGAGCTCAGGGCCGTCCCGCTGGTGGTCGAGGGTTTCGATTCCACCGGACGTTCGCTGGGACGCTATCCTGTTGCGGGACATGATCCTGAGGCAGCCATGACCCGGATGCTGTTCGAGACCGGTGCGGAGTACCTCCATCTCCGGCACGCCCAGGCGGGGTGCTTCGTCGCCCGGGTGGACCCGGCCCCGGTCCACGAGGCCGTGTAGCGTTCCTTTCTGGCGGTTGGCAACACCAATGGGAGGATGCAATGGGCGGAGTGACAAGCATTTAGGGCTCAGGTCGCGGGCTCCCACTGGATTGCGGAGTGGATCGTTAGTTGCAGACGTGGCCCCCTGATCATCTCGCCCACGAGCGGGGGCCGATGGAACGCGGTTACGAGGGCGCAACAGGCGGCCTGGTTTCCCTCTTCGAAAAACCGGAAACGCTTCAGGAGCCGACGCGGGGGCTCAGCCTTCCCCGCCGGCGCCTGAGGCTCCTTCTCTGGGTTGGGGTGACCCTCGGAGTCCTGGCCGGCGCCTGGGCCATCGGGGTCCACACCTGGCTGGTCGCCCGGCTCCTCTCGGCCTACACCGGCGGGATGACCTTCCGGATGGCCGATGGTCCGAATCCCCGTCCGGCCACTTCGGCCGGCGGTCCCTATGATCAGCGCCTGGGATACGATCAGCTGCCCCGGACGCTCGAGCGGCTCGAGGCGAGAGGCTTCCGCGTGGCCGCCCAGGCCCGGGTGTCCGACCGGTTTGCCTCCGCCCGGCGGCTCGGCTTCTTCCCGCTCTACCGCGAGAAGACTCAGGCCGGCCTGCAGCTGCTCGACGGCGAGGGCGGGGTCATCTCGCCGTCGCTCTTTCCCCACCTGGTTTACCGCGACCTCGATTCGGTGCCGCCGCTGGTGGCGCGTACCCTGCTGTTTCTGGAGAACCGCGAGCTGCTGGACGCGCACGATCCCCACAGCAATCCCGCCGTGGAGTGGGACCGGTTCGCCGCCGCCGTGCTCAATCATGCCGGCGGCAAACTGCTCGGCAGTGACGGCCGCTTCGGCGCCAGTACCCTGGCAACCCAGCTCGAGAAGGTGCGGCATTCCCCCGGTGGGGTGACGACCTCGCCGACCGAGAAGGTGCGGCAGATGGGGTCGGCCACGCTCCGCTCGTATCTCCATGGCCCGCGCACCGATCAGGTCCGGCGGCAGATCCTGGTGGATTACCTGAACGCACTGCCGATGGGCGCCCTTCCCGGCTACGGCGAAGTGATCGGGCTGCGCGACGGGTTACGCACCTGGTTCGGTCTCGACCCCGATTCGGCCGAAGCCGCCATCCGCGCCGTGACGCCTAACACCGTGAGCGACGAAGGCGCCTATGCCTATCGCGCCTCGCTCGGGCTGCTGCTGGCCCAGCGCCGCCCGAGCTACTACCTGCTGCGCAAGGATGGACGCGAGGCGCTGGAACGCCTGATCAGCGCGCACCTGCACGTGCTGGCAAACGACAGCATCATCCCCGACCGGCTGGCCTCGCTGGCCCTGCGGACCCAGCTGGTGGTCCTGCCGCACGCGCCTCCTCCGCCGGACGTGCCGTTCGTGGAGCGCAAGGCGGTCAACTCGGTGCGGTCCCATCTGCTCGAGCTGCTGGGCGTGGAGAATCTCTATCAGCTCGACCGCCTGGATCTCGCGGTGCATGCCACGGTGGACCGGGCGACCCAGCGGGCCGTGACCAGCCGGATCCGGGATCTGGGCCGGCGCGAGTTCGTCGAGCTGGTGGGACTGAACCAGGAGCGGCTGCTGGGTACGGGTGATCCGTCGAAGGTCTCGTACAGCTTCGTGTTGTATGAGGTGACGCTGCAGGGCAACGCGGTGCGGGTCCAGGTGGACAATCTCGACCGGCCCTTCGACCTGAACTCGGGCGCCCGGCTCGAGCTCGGCTCGACCGCCAAGCTGCGGACCCTGGTGACCTACCTGGAGCTGGTCGCGGGCCTGCATCGGGCGCTCACCACGTCGGCCCCCGACTCCGGCTCGCGGACCGCGAACGATCCCATCACCGTATGGTCCCGGGAGTTCATCCGGCGGCATCCGGAGGCGCCGCTCCGCACCGTGCTGGACTCGGCGATGCAGCGGACCTACTCCGGCAGTCCCGCCGAGACGTTCCTGACCGGCGGCGGCGTCCACACCTTCCAGAATTTCGACAGCAAGTTCGACGATGACGTGATCCCGGTGGCGGAAGGGTTCCGTCACTCGGTGAACCTGGTCTTCGTGCGGCTGATGCGGGATATCGTGCGGTATCACGAGGCGCGGCTTCCCCCGCTCGAGTCGATCGTGACCGCCGACACCGCCATTTCCTCGCGGCAGGCGCTGCTCGAGCGCTACGCCGACAACGACGGGCGGCTGCTGGTAGAGCGCTTCTTCAAGCGGCACCGGGGGAAAAGCCGTGACGAGATGCTGGCCGACCTGGCCGGGGGAGCGCCCTCGGCCGAACGGCTCACCCGGGTGCTCCGTGCGGTGGTGCCGGCGGCGACCGAGCGGGACCTGGCCGACCTGCTTCACCGCCAGTTCCCCGGCGACGCGTTCCCGCCCGACGAAGTGGCCCGGCTGTACCAGGGGGTGACACCGTCACTCATCCTGGTGGAGCGGGGATTGCTGGCCCGGGCCCATCCGCTGGAAGTGTGGGTGGCGGCCTGGCTCTGGAACCGGCCCGAGGCCACCCTGCAGGAGATTCAGCGGCACGCCTTCCAGTCGCGGCAGGAGGCGCACGGCTGGCTGCTGCGTCCCACGTCGGACCTGACCCGGGCGCAGGACCGGGCGCTGAAGATTGCCCGCGAGCGGGAGGCCTTCAAGCCGATCCATGCCGCGTGGCAGCGACTGGGCTACCCCTACAACGACATGGTGCCGTCGTTAGGCACGGCGATCGGCAGCTCGGGTGACCGCCCGGGGGCGCTCGCCGAGCTGGTGGGGATTCTGCTGAGCGAAGGGGTGCGGCGGCCGGTGGTCCGGGCCGACCGGCTCCACTTTGCCAAAGACACGCCGTTCGAGACCGTGATGGTCCTGGACTACCAGCCCGGGACCCGGGTGCTGCCGCCGGAGATCGCCGCGGTGGCGCGGGAGGCGCTCGCCGACGTCGTGCGGGAGGGGACGGCCGGGGTCCTGCGCGGGGCCCTGGTCGGTCCGGACAGCAGCGAGATCGTGATCGGCGGCAAGACCGGCACCGGGAACAACCAGTTCAAGTTCTTTGCGCGGAACGGGCGGCAGACCGGCGCCCGGCAGGTCAGCCGCACCGCCACTTTCACGTTCTTCCTGGGCGAGCGCTTCTACGGCGTGGCAACCGCGTACGTCGACGGCGAAGCCGCGGCGGAGTTCGAGTTCACCAGCGGGCTGCCGGTACGGCTGGTGAAGCTGCTGCTGCCGGAGC
>DASTEX010000223.1:0-5640 GCA_035709185.1 Gemmatimonadales bacterium | reverse complement strand
CGAGAGCCCGGTGAACCGCGCCAGCTGTTCCGCCACCGCGCTCCGTTCCTGGGGGGTGAGCGCATCGCCCTTCTGTAGTGCCAGGGTGTACTGGCTATCAACCCATCGCTCCGCCTGGGCCAGCGCCTGCTTCAAATCGCGCTGCAGCTCGGGGGCGAGCTTCTTGTGATACCAGGCGGTCGCGGTGTACATCGGCACGAACAGCGCGTAGGGTAGATCGTTGCCGCTGCCGAACCGCGCGGTCTGGAAGTTGAGAATGGTCGAGACCAGCACCACACCGTTCAGCCCGATGCCATGGTCCACCAGCCAGCGCGACAGGCCCGCCGCGCGGGTGGTGCCATAGCTCTCACCCACCAGGAACAGGGGCGAGGACCAGCGCTCGAACCGGCTCAGGTACATGCGGATGAAATGTCCCACCGATTCGACGTCGCCCCGGAAGCTCCAGAACTTCTGCCCCAGTTCCTGCGTGGCCGCCCGGCTGAAGCCGGTGCCCACCGGGTCGATGAAGACCAGGTCGGTGAATTCGAGCCAGGTCTGCTCGTTGTCGACCAGGCGATAGGGCGCGGCCGGCATCCACCCGTCGTCGCCTTCCATGCGGACCCGGCGGGGACCGAGCGCGCCCAGGTGCAGCCAGACCGAGGCGGAGCCCGGGCCGCCGTTGAAGGAGAACATGAGCGGCCGCGAGCCGGGCGTGGCGCCATCCAGGGTGTAGGCCATATAGAAGATCTGGGCCTCGGTGGTGCCCTGGTCGTTCTTGATGGGCATCATGCCGGTGGTCACGGTGTAGCGCAGGACCTTCCCGCCGGCGGTGATCTGGTGCCGAGTGACCACGGGAGGCTCCTCGGCTCCCATCGCTGCGGGAGGCGCCGGACGAGCGCTGTCGGATGGCTGGCGTTGCGGCGGCTGCCGTTGCTGTCCAACCAGGGGGGCGGCCGCCAGAATCAGGCAGACCGCGAGACCAGCGGGCGTACGCATAGGCGAAGTAGCTTTCCGGTTGTCGGGATGGTTGAGTGCCGTGAGCCAGGCACCAAGTTATTGCCTCTGACAGCTAACTGCTAACGACTAACGGAGTTTCAGTGCCGGTACGGATCCTCACCGGAAGCGAAGTTACCCGGCTGCTCGACATGAACGCCTCTATCCAGGCCATGGAGGAGGCGCTCACCGCCCTGGCCAACGGACGCGCCCTGCAGCCGCTCCGGACCGTGCTCCGGCTCCCCGGGGACCGCGGGATCTTCGGCGTGATGCCGGCCCAGCTGGACCAGCCGGACGCCTTCGGGCTCAAGGTCATCACGGTGTTCCCGGGCAACGAAGGTACCCGGTACGACAGTCACCAGGGCGCGGTGCTGCTGTTCGAGCCGGACCACGGGACCCTGGTGGCGATCATGGACGCCGCCGCGATGACCGCCATTCGCACCGCGGCCGTCTCCGGCGTGGCCACGCGGCTCCTGGCGCGCGAGGGGCCCGCGGACCTGGCCATACTCGGTACCGGGGTTCAGGCCCGCACTCACCTGGAGGCCATGCGCTCGGTGCGGCCGCTCCGGCGGGTGCGGGTCTGGAGTCGCAGCCCGAAGAACCGGCAGGCCTTCGCCCAATGGGCTTCGTTACTATCTGGCCTGGATGTGGAAGCATCCGAGCATCCGGCCCAGGCAGTGGCGGGCGCCGACCTGATCTGTACCGTCACGTCCTCGCGCACCCCGGTGCTGCACGGCAAGGACCTGAGCCCGGGAGCACACGTCAACGCCGTGGGGGCCAGCCTGCCCACCGCGCGCGAGCTGGATTCGGAGGCGGTCGCTCGGGCGCGGCTGTTTGTCGACCGGCGGGAATCGGCCCTCAACGAAGCGGGAGATTTTCTGATTCCTCGCGCCGAAGGCGTGATCGACGACCAGCACATCCTGGGGGAAATCGGTGAGCTGGCACTGGGGCGCGTGCGGGGGCGGCACTCGCCCGAGGACATTACGCTGTTCAAATCCCTGGGACTGGCCATCGAGGACGTGGCGGGCGCCCACCTGGTGTGGCGTGAGGCCGAGCGGTTGAATGTCGGGATGGTCGTCGAGCTGGGCGGACTGAGGGAGCACTAGAGTGCAGAGTGCAGATTGCTGATTGCGGATTGTAGAAGTTGATGCCGAAGGGATGAAGCTGGATGGGAACACTTCTGCACTCTGCATTCTACACTCTGCATTCTGCATTCGTATTCACTGATTCCTGAGAACTCTGTGACCGCGATTCCCAATCCCCCTCTCGGCGACGTGGTCCTGGCCCGGGAACGACTCCGGGACGGCTGTCTTTTCGCGCCACTGGTCCGGCTCGACGTGGAAAGCGACGCCGAGATCTGGCTCAAGCTGGAGAACCTCCAGCCGATCGGCTCCTTCAAGCTGCGAGGCGCGGGAAACGCGTTGCTGTCGCGGCCGCGCGAAGAGCTTCGGGCCGGGGCCGTGACTCCCAGCGCGGGCAATATGGCGCAGGGGGTGGCGTGGTGGGCCCGCCGCCTGGGCATCCGGGCCACCGCAGTGGTTCCCGAGCACGCGCCGGCGGCCAAGACCCTTGCCGTGGAACGCCTGGGCGGGCGAGTGGTGCGGATCCCGTTCGAGCGCTGGTGGGCCCTGCTCGACGGGAGCGCGGTTACCGACGAGCCGGGCTGCTTCGTCCATCCGGTAGCCGATCCAGCGGTCATCGCCGGCAACGGCACCATCGGGATGGAGCTGGCCGAGGCCTTGCCCCGGATCGACACCGTGCTGGTCCCGTGGGGTGGGGGCGGACTCTCCTGCGGCATCGCGACCGCGTTGCGGGAGCTCCGGCCCGATGCCCGGGTGCTCGGCTGCGAGGTCGAGACCGCCACGCCCCTCACCACGTCGCTCGCGGCCCAACGGCCGATGACGGTCGAATACACCCCGAGCTTCGTGGATGGCATCGGAGGCCGAAGCCTGCTCCCGTCGATGTGGCAGCTGGCGGAGCGGCTGATTGGGGGAAGCGCCGTGGTGTCGCTGGACCAGGCGCGGCAGGCGATGCGCCTCCTGGCTGCGCGCCACCGCGTGGTGGCGGAGGGAGCCGGTGCCGTCAGCGTCGCGGCGGCGCTGGCGGGCCACGCCTCCGGAGTGACCGTCTGCATCGTCTCAGGCGGGAATATCCAGGCCGATGTGCTGGCGGACGTACTTAGGACTCAGGACTAAGGCGGCCCAGCCCCCTCCCCGAACTGCGCCTGCTTGGATGGTGCAGGGGGGCGGGTTCTGAATCCTGAGTCCGTAGTCCTAAGTCCTGCTTTTTCTCTAGCGAGAAGTCCGCCTTTTGTATACAATCCTCCGTCCATGGCTCCCGTCGACCCCCAGTACATCATCGCGATCTGCCAGGAACTGGTCCGGATCAACTCGGTGAATCCCCTGCTGGTGCCTGGGGCTCCGGGGGAAGCCGAGATCGCGCGGTTCACTGCGAAGGCGCTCACGGCCCTGGGGCTCGAGGTCCAGACCCATGAGCCCGAGCCCGGTCGGGTGTCCGTAACGGGACGTCTGCCCGGAACCGGCGGCGGCCGCAGTCTCATGCTCAACGCCCACTATGACACGGTGGGCGTGGACGGCATGGCCGAACCGTTTTCCGGTGCCGTGCGGAACGGCCGGCTCTACGGCCGCGGCGCCTACGATATGAAGGGCAGCCTGGCGGCCAGCATCGGGGCGGTGAAGGCGCTGGTCGATAGCGGCGTGCGCCTGCGCGGCGATATCGTTTTGGCCGCCGTAGCCGACGAAGAATACGGCAGTCTCGGTACTGCGGACCTGCTCACCCGGATCCGGACTGACGGCGCGATCGTCACCGAGCCGACCTCGCTCGATATCTGCCTGGCCCACAAGGGATACTGCTGGATCGAAGTCACCACCCTGGGACGGGCAGCCCACGGCAGCAAATTCGAGGAAGGCCTCGACGCCAACATGCGGATGGGCTGGTTCCTGGCAGAGCTAGATGGACTGGAGCGGAAGCTCCGCAGCCGTCCACCTCATCCGCTGGTGGGCCCGCCCTCGCTCCACGCGGCACTGCTCCAGGGTGGAGCCGGGCTCAGCACCTACTCGCCCTCGTGCACCCTCCAGATCGAGCGCCGCACCGTTCCCGGTGAAACCGAGGGACAGGTGATGCGGGAGATCGAAACCCTGATCGCCCGGCTCGAAGCCCGGGATCCGTCGTTCCGGGCCTCGGCCCGGCCGTTTTTCACCCGCGAACCGTTCGAAGTCGATCGTCAGGCGCCGGTGGTGCGGGCCCTCGCGTCAGCCGCGGCCGCCGCGCTCCCGGCGCCGCCCCGCTACGTGGGGGACACGCCGTGGATGGACAGCGCGCTGACCTCCGGTGCCGGCATCGAGACCGTGGTGTTTGGACCGGCCGGAGCCGGGGCCCACGCCGACGAGGAATGGGTCGACACCGATTCACTGGTTCGCTGTGCCGATGCGCTGACTCGGGCCGCCCTGGAGTACTGCTCATGACCCACCGGCCGATGCGCTTCCGGATCAATCCCTTTCGTGACCGTTCGGTGGTTGCGCCGGCCGAGCGCGAGGCCATCCGGGCGTTTCATGCGTCGCTCCCGGGATTTGCCCCCACTCCACTGGTCCCGCTGCCGGGGCTGGCCCGCAGCCTGGGCCTGGGTCTGGTGCTCCTCAAGGACGAAGGACAACGGTTCGGCCTCAAGGCCTTCAAGAGTCTGGGCGCATCGTGGGCCATTCACCGGCTCCGCCAGAGCGGAGTGAAACTCGATACCGTCTCCGCAGCCACCGAGGGCAATCACGGCCGAGCCGTCGCGTGGACCGCGCGTCAGCTGGGGCTCCGGGCGGTCATCTTCATGACCAATCGCGCTTCACCGCTCCGGGTTGCCGCCATCGCCAATGAAGGGGCGGAAGTCTGCCTGGTGGATGGCACCTACGAAGATGCGGTCCGGACCTGCGCCGAACAGAGTGCGATGCACGGCTGGCAGGTGGTGGCCGATGTGGGCTACGACGGCTACCTCGAGATTCCGCGGTGGATCACGGCGGGGTACAGCACCATCTTCGGCGAGTCCGTCGAGCAGCAAACCGCACAGGGACTGCCGGAGCCCGAGGTCATCGTCGTGCAGGCCGGAGTGGGCGGCTTTGCCGCCGCTGCGGCCGAGTATGTCCGGGAGCAAAGCCGTCGGCTCCGGCTGGTGGTGGTCGAGCCGGTCGAAGCCGATCCGCTGCTCGAATCCGCCCTGAGCCCGAACGGAGTTCCCACGCCGTCCACCGGGGCGCAGCGGACCCTCATGGCGGGTCTCAACTGCTCCAGCGTCTCCCTCAGCGCCTGGCCGGTACTGAGAGGGGGGGTCGACGCGTTTCTCACCGTCCGCGACGACTGGGCGATCGACGCGATGCGGCGGCTGGCCCACCCGGCTCCCGGTGACGGCAGCGTGGTGGCGGGTGAAAGCGGAGCGGCGGGGCTCGCGGGGCTGCTGGCGCTGATGGAGCATCCGCCGTTCCTTCCGGCGCGCGAGCACCTGGGGCTGGGGCCCGATTCGACGGTGCTGCTGGTGGTCACGGAAGCCGATACCGATCCCGTCAGCTGGCGGCGGCTGACTCAAACCAAGGACTGAGGACTTAGGACTTAGGACTCAGGAAAGGACTTAGGACTTAGGACTAGGTTCTCCGCGCCACCCCCGAT
>DASTEX010000222.1:0-2524 GCA_035709185.1 Gemmatimonadales bacterium | reverse complement strand
TTGATTTAGCGATTTAGCGATTGAACTTCGCGGGGTGCAATCGTGAAATCGCCAGATCGTTGAATCGCTAAATGGACCGTCTAAGGGAGCAGCTCTAATGGATCCCAATGCGCTTGGCCCGGGTCTGTTCATCGTCCTGATTTTCCTGGCCTTACTGGCCGTCATCATCTTTTTCCGGTTCATCCCGATCGGCCTGTGGATCACGGCCCTGGCGTCGGGCGTGCGGGTCTCGTTCATGACCCTGTTCGGGATGCGGTTCCGGAAGGTCAATCCCTCGGCCATCGTGAACCCGCTGATCGCGGCCCATAAGGCCGGCATCGCGCTGCCGATCAATGCGCTGGAGGCCCACTACCTCGCCGGCGGCAGCGTGGATCGGGTGGCCCGGGCGCTGATCTCGGCCGACAAGGCCGGCATCCCGCTCGACTTCAAGCAGGCAACCGCCATCGACCTGGCGGGGCGCGATGTGTTCGAAGCGGTCCAGGTGAGCGTGAATCCGAAGGTCATTACCACCCCGAAAGTGGCCGCGATGGCCAAGGACGGGATTCAGCTGCTGGCCATGGCCCGGGTGACGGTTCGGGCCAACATCAACCGGCTGGTCGGCGGCGCCGGAGAGGAGACCATCCTGGCGCGGGTCGGCGAGGGCATCGTGAGCACCATCGGTTCGGCCAGCTCGCACAAGGCGGTGCTGGAGAACCCCGACCTGATCTCGAAGACCGTGCTGGGCAAGGGGCTCGACTCCGGTACCGCGTTCGAGATTCTTTCGATCGATATCGCCGACGTGGACGTGGGCAAGAACATCGGCGCCGAGCTGCAGACCGATCAGGCCGAGGCCGACAAGCGGATCGCCCAGGCCAAGGCGGAGGAGCGGCGCGCGCTGGCCGTGGCGATGGAGCAGGAGTACATCGCCGAGACCCAGCGGCAGCGGGCCAAGCTGGTGGAGGCCGAGTCCCAGGTGCCGCTGGCGCTGGCCGAGGCGTTCAAGAGCGGACACCTGGGCGTGATGGACTATCAGCGTTACCGCAACCTCGAGGCCGACACGGCGATGCGGAACTCGATCGCCGGGGGCGAGAGCGGCCCCAAGCACGTGAGCTGAGCGCTGCCGGTGGAATTCGATACCCTGATTTTGCTGCTGGCCGGCGGATGGGCCCTGCTGAACTGGCTCATGCGTTCGGTGCGTGATGCCGCCACCAGGGGCCAGGGGGAAACGGCGGCGGCCGATCCGGCTGAGCCGGAAGTGCGTCGCCAACGCAAGATCGAGCAGCTGCAGGCTCGACGCCGGGAGCGGCTCGCTGCCCGGGCGGGTAGCAGGCCGGAACCGGCACAGGCCCTCGATCCGGCCGAGCACTTTCGGCGCGAGCTGGAGCGGATCATGGGGGGCCACACCGAAGAGGAGCACGGCCCGCTCGGGCGCCGAGGGGGTGTCGAGCTCGAGCCCGCGGAAGAGGTGGAAGAACTGGAGCCGCTCGAGGTCGGGGAGCAGGTCATCTCACTGGAGGTGCCGGACACCCGTCCGCTCCGGGTCCTGATCGATCAGGACGCGCAGGCTGAGGAGATCGTGCGGCGCCGCATCGAGGTCGCCGAAGCCCACAACCGGCCGAAGACCCGGGCCGACCACGCAAAGTTCGACCGGGCCATCCGGTCCGCGCCGGCGGAGGTTACCCGCACCCCGAAAGTGCCCCGGTTGCCGGGGAAGGGCCTGCGGCAGGCGCTGATCTGGCTGGAGATCCTGGGCCCGCCGGTGTCGCGGCGCTAGCGCCGCTTCCCCGTTTTCGGTTTTCCCGCCTTCAACTGCCTTCGACCGCCTTCGACCGGCTTCGACCGCGTCGCGTAGCGGCGCGTATAGTTGTCGATGGCGTGCAGGATCGCCTTGTGCGCCCCCGCCACCCCGTCGAACCCCCGGCTCCGCACCCGGATGCCTTCCAGGTCCTTGTACACCTCGAAGAAGTGCTCGATCTCCCGGAGGGAATGCGGCCGGATGTCGCCGATATCGCGGATCTGGTCCGTGAACGGGTCGCGCACCGGCACCGCGATGATCTTCTCGTCCGAGGCCCCCCGGTCCACCAGGTGGAAAATCCCCACCGGGCGCACCTCGACCAGGCAGCCGGGAAACACCGGAGCGGTCATGATCACCAGCACGTCGAGCGGATCCCCGTCGTCCCCCAGGGTGCGGGGCAGAAACCCGTAGTCACCGGGATACTGGACCGCGGAGAACAGCACCCGGTCCAGCCGGAGGAGTCCGAGATCCTTGTCGAGCTCGTACTTGTTCCGCTCGTGCCGGGGAATCTCGATCACGGCGGTCAGGACGTCGGGGACTTTCGGGCCGGTGGGGATGTCGTGCCAGGGATGGAGATGGGTGGGCATACCCAAAGCTAAGGACGATCGGTGTAAGCGAGAATGAAGAACACGAATGGAGTGCAGAGTGCAGAGTGCAGAGTGTAGAGTGCAGAGTGTTGAAGGGTTGCCATTCGTCCACTCTCGCACTTGGTACTTCGGCACCGCACTGAACTCGGCACTCGGCACGGCA